>CAZAHQ010000040.1:0-13788 GCA_964484415.1 uncultured Acidobacteriota bacterium
CGTCGACCACACGATGTATGTCGAGAACACGGCGGCCGATTGATGACGGTTCCGGCGGCTGCCTCGTTCATGCCCCTCTTGCTGCGATCGAGAGCGCATCGATCGGGCGCACCAAGGCGGTGATCATCCAAAGCCCAATCAACCCTATCGGCGTTGTGCACGATGCCGCACTGCTTCAGCGACTCGATCGGTTAATGGCGCGACGTGCATCGCCAGCGCCGCTCTTCTTCGAGGCGCTGTATAGCGGTCTGGCCCTCGACGATCGCGATGTCTGGTGGGTACCGCGTTGGATCGAGCGGTGCGTCGAGCTTGAACCGCGTCGCGTGAGGCGCGATCTGTGGTGTGCTGCCTGCTGCGTTGCGGGCGGCGAGTTCCGAGTGTCAGGTGCCTCATGGCAGGTTCTTTCTGTTTGTGCGAACGCGCTTGGCTGATGATCGATTGTTCAGATCTTGGCGGAGGGACGAGGGGATCTTGGCTATCCCCGGTTCTGCCTTCGGGGCGCCGCGTTACATGCGCCTGTCGCGGGCCCTTACCGACAGCGACGATCGAGCGCGCGCTTGCCGGATTCGATTGCACGGCGAGGCGTGCCAGGCGGATCGAAACCTAGCGAGCCTTGAGAAACGCGCGTATTTCGGTGCGCCAGCGTTTGTCGTTGCCGCTCGGGAAGGCGCCCGAGGCGACGCGCAACACTTTCCCGTCGCGGATCAACAGCTTGGTCGGCCACGAGTCGATTTGCAGCCGGTTGAACCAGTCGTCGGCATCCACGAACACACGGTTGGGGCGAATGCCGTGCGCCTCCAATTGCTTGCGCGCCGTTGCGGCCGAGCGCTCCTGTGTAGCGACGCTGACGAACTGAACGCGAGCGTCGCCTGCGAATTCATCTTCGAGTTCGATCAATTCCGGCATCTCGACCAAGCAGGGCCTGCAACCGATCGTCCAAAAGTCGACCAGGTACAAGACTCCGGGCTGATTGAGAGTGACCCACTGTCCCGCCTCATTCTTGAATCGCAACGTCAGCGTGGCGGATGCCGTGTCGCTACTGACACCCCCGACGGCGAACAACATCGTCAGGAGCATGACCAGCAAGTTCCACCGTCGCGACATTCCCACTCTCCCATTCAACGCGCCCGAAATGTAACGCCGACCCGACGAAGCGCCAGAGCATTTCCCGAGCGTGGCTGGCTGGATTTGATTGCAGCGCGGAGCGTACCACCGCTGTACCCCGTAGCCGCCGGCGGTGGATCGTGCTACAAACCGCGCGCTTCATCGTAGTGCGCGAGGGTGTACGAGAAAGGGGTGAAACTCCCCTGCCGCCCGGCGACTGTGAGCGGTGAGGCGAGGCACACGTTCGTTCGGTGTCAGGTTCGATGCCGAGGGGACAGCCACTGGAAGTGAGTGTCCTTCTGGGAAGGCGTGCTTCGCCGCGAGTGAGCCGCGAGCCAGGAGACCGACCCACGCGAGTAGAGCAGGAACCTTCCAGGGGCAGGTTCCGCCGCGTCGTTCGAGCGCGCTCACCTGCCTGCGACCGGTCGTTGCTTGGCGCTTCGTGCGCCGAGACAGCATGACTCGTTGCGGGCGGACGAAGCGTTCGATTCCGTCTGCAGGCGGGAGCTGTTCGGTGGCGGCTCTCACCGCATCACGCGGGATGTCCCTGAGAGAGCACGTGCCGGACCGAGCTCTCGCGCAGGAGTGTGTGATGTGCAGCAATCGGCTCTTGGCTTGTGGTGCCGTCGGGATGGCGCTGATGGCGTGGTCGACACCGCCTGCCCTTGCTGTCTTGACGCCGCCGCTGGTGATGGTGAGCTTCGAGCGCGACCCGCTCGATTCGGCGTTGGCGCTGCGCGAGGGTGACGTCGCATCGCGCGTGACATGGAGCAACACGGCGCCGGCGTTTCGCGGCGATCGTCGCGGTTCGCTCTCGGCGCACTTCGACTCGCGTGCCGATGCCGCGCGTTTGGGATGGGCCTTGCCGCAGGCGTTGAGCGAGCGCGAACCGTTCACTGTGGTGGCGGTGGCGGAACTCGAACCGGAGCGGTTTTTCGCCGATCCGTTTGGCTATTTCCAAATCTCCTGGGGGTTGTGGAACTCCTCGACCACCGGCCTGGATCGAACCGGCAACATCAACAGCTTTGCAGCAGACACCTTCGATCTGGTGGAGTTCAACTACTTCCCGAACGAATCGCCATTCTTCGGCGGACCCTTCGTAGCCCCCGCCGTGCTCGGGGCCTCGGATCGAACCAACCCGCTGTTCGATCTTCTCGGGGCGTTCGCCAACAGCAGCTTCGGATCCCAGCAGTACAAGCTGCCGTTAGGCATGCCGCTTCTGATTGCCACCGAATACGATCCGAAGCACGCGACCCTCACCACGCGGGTCTGGCAGATCGGCGAGGATGGAACGACCGCAGAACTGATCGAGGCTCGCGCGCAAGCGTCGCTGGCGACGCTGAGCCTTCCTCAGTTCACACTCAACCGCTTCGGTCTTACGTTGTGGCACGACGGATTCTCCGGTGAAACTGCAGCCCTCGATGCGTCCGTGACGTTGCAAGGCCTGGCTGTGTGGCGCGGCAGCAATGCCACCGGCAGTGAGTTGCTCGCCGCGCTGACGCGGAACGTGAAATGAAGCATGCGGCACGGTTGCCTGCGTCGATCGTCTCGGTGCTGATCGCAGGCAGTGCGGTGGCGCTGGCCACGGCACAGCCTGTCGACTGCCTGCCGGATGCAATCGTGCGATGGCAAGCAGCAGCCCCAGCGCCCGACAGCCGGTTCGGCGCCAACACGCTTCCCGGTATCGTGCTCGGACCACCAGGCGATTCGTCGCCGACACAAGGCTCGACCACCGTCGCATCGATCGGTCCCGATGGGAGCGTCACACTTCGATTCGACGACGTGCTGATCGAGGATCGTCCTGGGCCCGACTTCATCGTGTTCGAGAACGCCTTCTTTGTCGGGAGCGTGCCGTCCAACGATGCTGCTGACTACACGGTCTTCACCGAACCGGGTTTCGTCGATGTCAGTCTCGACGGCACTGCCTGGATCCGTTTCCCTTACGACGCACAAGCGTTGACGGAGGCCACCGCGAAGAACGCCAACAAGTCATTGCAGCATCGACTGGCGGGCCTGGCTGGAATCACACCGACCTTCACCGGGAACTGGACCATTCCCGATTCACTTCAGACCTGGGATTCGAGCGGGCAGGGAGGCGTCTCGGGTGCTGGTGGCGACGCCTTCGATCTTGCAACCGTCGGTTTGGCGCAAGCCCGGTTCATTCGTCTCACCGACGCGGGATCGCGCAATGGACCGTCCGGTTCGGCGGAGGGATTCGACCTCGATGCGGTAGTGGTGTTACACGGCCGACCGAACGCGACTTCGGAACGCGATAGCGATGGTGATCGACTCCCCGACAGCGCTGAGTCATCGCTGTATGCAAGCAATCCGTTCCAAACCGACAGCGATGGGGACGGTATCGATGACGGACGTGAAGTCGCCTCATGCCGCAACCCAAATAGCGTCGACAGTGCGGCGTGGTTCGTGCGTGAGCCGCGCTTGTGGCTGCGAGCGGGAGTCTGCACCGAACTGCGCTGGAGCTTCATGGCGACCGGAATCAGCTACGACCTGATTCGGGGCGATGTCGCCAGCCTGGCGGCGGTCGGTGCGCACGTCGATCTCGGCGCCGCCATTTGCCTGCAGGACAATCTGCCCAGCGTGAGATTCAGTTGTGATTCCGCCAAACCGTTGGTGGGGCAGTCCTACTTCTATCTCGTGCGCCCTTCGACCGTCTCGAATTACGGATGGTCCAGCAGCCTCGCGCCTCGCCTGGCAGGCAGTGGCTGCCCGTGATCCGTCGATGGGTATCGCTCGTCTGTTGCGTGACGCTGCCCGCGTGGGGCGCGGAGCCTCAGGCCGAGGATTCCTATCAAGATGCACTGACGGTTGAAGCGGCGGCGCCAAGTAGTGACGATGTCGCGGCGTTCGCCACCGTGCTGGATGCCAGCGCGTTGATCGGCAAAGGAGAAGATCTGTCGGACGTGCTGCGACGCGCCCCTGGTACCCGCGTCTTCAGCTACGGCGGTGTCGGCCGCTACGCAACGGTTTCACAGCGCGGCTCGACCGCCGAGCAGGTCGCGGTGATGGTCGATGGTGTGCTGCAAAACGCGGCGCTCGGTGGTGCCGTCGACCTGTCGCTCGTACCGCTGGCCGATCTGCAAACGGTCACGGTTTATCGAGGATTCGCGCCGGCGAGCACGGGCGCGTTCGGGCTGGGCGGTTTGATCGACATTCGCACGCGCGCCGCGCAGCGAGAACCTCTGCTCCAAGCCACGCTCACCGGCGGTGCGCTTGGTTTCGTGCAAGCGGCACTCAACGGCTCAGGACCGCTCGGCGGGTCATCGGCATGGCGAGGCAGTGTCGAGCGACTTCAAAGTGACGGCGATTTCAGATACTTGGATCTGAACCTGACACCACTGGACCCGAGTGACGATCGACAGGCGCGGCGACGCAACAATCGCGTGGAGACGACCGCTGCCTCGGGGCAGTTGCGATGGGAGCCGCGCGATGACGATACGCTGGCGTTGAGCGTGGGTTGGCGGCAACGCGACACGGGATTGCCAGGCGTTGCCGGAGCGCCGGCACAACGTGCCCAACTGCAAGAGCAACGCGCCGATCTGAGTTTGTCGTGGACTCGGCGCTTCGAGGTTCCGCGCGGCGTGCAAGCGGTCGACATGCTCGCCGATCTGTCGCAGAGCTCCAATCATCTGCTCGACCGGGATGGCGAACTCGGCCTGGCCGTACAGGACGAAACGACCCGCGCGATGAGCGGTGGGATCGCGAGCGTGCTGCGCGCCCGGTGGGGAGCGCATCGGGTCACCGCGCGCGCCGATCTGCGGGAAGAGCAAGCGTCTGTTCGCAATGCCGCTCTGGAACAGTCCGATCGAGGTGGCCTCTCGCGCCGCCGTGGTTCACTCACGATCGAGGATGCGCTGACCTGGCGACGATTGACCGTGGCCCCAACGTTACGCTGGGAATCGCGGCGGGACGATTTCCGAGCCGGCGATGACGGCACGATCCCGCCACCTGCGCGAGACGATCGCGAGACTACGCTGAGCGGCAAACTCGCCCTGTCGCTGCAGCTCGCGCGGGGTTGGGAATGGCGGGGGAGTGCGGGGCGGTTCGTGCGCACGCCCAACCTACAGGAGTTGTTCGGCGATCGCGGCGCGGTGGTCGGCAACCCACGATTGAGGCCCGAGCGTGGCGTCACCGTGGAGATGGGAGTCAGTCATCGAGGCGCGCCGACGGAGCGGGGCTGGAAGTCATCGGGCGAGGCGGTGTTGTACGCGACAAGCGCCGACGAGTTGATACTGCTGCTTCCTAACAGCCAAGGGACCGCGATCGCCCGCAACGTCGGCGCGGCGTCGTTGCGCGGCATCGAACTGTCGCTGGCCCTCGAGGCACCGCACAGGATTTCGCTACGAGCGTCGGGAACACTGCAACAGACGCGCAGCGAGGCCGGCTTCACCAATGGCTATCCATTGCCAAGCATGCCGCAACGCGAAGCATCGATCTCGGCGAGTTGGCGTTCGACACTCTGGTCGGTTGGGTGGGAGTGGACATATGTCGGCTCCAACTCGAGCGATCGACTCGACACCGAGGCGCTGCGTTTGCCGGCTCGCGTGTTGCATGACGTCAGCCTGTCGCGTGCCCTTCCGCACCGGTGCCGCTTGTCCTTTGAACTTCAGAATCTGTTCGATCGTGAAACCTACGATGTCGCCCGCTTTCCACTGCCGGGGCGATTGGCGTATCTGGCTTTGCATTGGGAGGGATCATGGGCAGCGCGCTGAACCGGATCGATCGGCTCGGGCGCCGATGGTGGCTGGTGTCGCTGCTATGTCTGGTGAGCGCTTGCGGCAAGAGCTATCAGCCTCCGCAGGGCGAGGTGACGGGCCGGCCGGCGGCCCCGTTGGGTCGTGTCATCGACACCCACGTGCTGTTGCCGCACCTGGTCGTCGATGCACGCGGCGGTCGCAGCGTGACGCTGGAGATGACGCTTCGGATCGACGGGGTCGGAGACGGACGTCACGATGCTCGATACACGATCGGCAAGGCGACGGCGGCCGGCGGAATCGCGCAGATCGAAGATCTTTCCAACGGCAAGACGATCGTGACCGAGAGTGCCGGCTCCTTTCAAACCGGCCGTATCGGGCCGTTGCGTGTCGGCAACACGAGCTTCGAGTTGTTGCTGCGTGGAGTTGCGAGCACCGACGGTTGGAATCTGCAGGGATCGTCGTGGGAGAGTCAGAGTGGATTGGAGGGGACATTCGCTGGGTGGCGACGGCACCGTTTCTTGGTCACCTCGAGTGATTTTGCCTTCGCAGGGAGCGTCGCACTGATCGAACTCCGAAGAGGTGGCGAGATCGTTGTCAGCGAGAACCTCTCGTTGGCGAGCGCCGATCCCTACCTGCGACAAACCGGCGGTGCGCTGTTCGTCATCAACCGGCTGACCTTCGACAATTTGCAACGACTCGATCCCGAGTCGAACTTCGCCACCAGTTGGCAGGCCGGTGTCGGCAGCGGTTCCAACCCGCACGATGCGCTGTGGATCGATCGCGATCGGGTTTACGTCTCGCGATACGAGCCGCCGTTCGATGATCTCTTGGTGTTGGATCCGCACGGGGGTCGCTCGGTATCGACGATTCCGCTCGATGCTTTGGCCGACAATGGCGACGCCACGCCGCGTGCGGACCAGTTGTGTGCCGTGGGCGACACCGTTCTCGTTGGACTGCAGAACATCGATCGCAGCTTCACGCGCTACGGCTCGGCCAAGCTCGCCGTGGTCGATAGCCGTCGCGATGCGCTCGAACAAGCGATCACGTTGCCGGGAAAGAACCCAGGAACGCTGCGCGCCGTCACGGGTGACGACGGTCGGCCGCGAGTGTATGTCGCGCTGGCCGGCATCTTCCCGGGCCTGTTGCCGCAAGAGTTGTCAGGCGGCGTGGCGGTCGTCGATGTCAACAATCGCAGCTTCGAACGGTGGGCGTTGGATGACGACGTCGCGGGTGGGAACATCGCCGGCCTTGCGGTGCACTCTTCTCGCTTGGCATACGCCACGATCAGCACCGCTAGCTATCAACAGCGCGTGATCGCCTTCGACCCACAAACCAACACCGTGTTGCGCACCCTCTCGTCGTCCAACGAGTTCGTGCCCGAACTCGAAATCGATAGCGCGGGAGTGCTCGCCGTGCCGGACCGCTCGTTCGAGCGTCCGCAGGTTTGCCTTTACGCGGTTCCTGCCGCAGGGCAGGATGTCGAAGCGCGATTGGGGTGCGCTCGCCTGAACGCACCGCCCTTTGCGATCGAGCCGTTGGATTGACGTGGCGGCTAAGAGGTCTTCGATGCGTCGATCGATGCTGTTGCTGCTCGCGTTTGCGTCTCCCCTGGCGGTCGCAGGTACCGGTGTCGGTGAGTTGTCGCTAGATCGTGGGGCAGTCGCCGCGATCGTCTCCGCGAATCTCCCGCGGACGATTCAACTCGCCGTGCCGGGAATGGGGAACGTTTCCATTCGAATGTCGCCGCCAGACTCTGTGAGGTTCGTCGATGGCGGCGTCGATGTGCTGTTGGGTCTGTTCGTCGATGCGGTCGGACTGCAAGGGGAAGCGGCATTGCGCTACGTTCCGGAAATCGATGAGAAGAGCGGGATCGTGAAGTTCCGCACGGTCAAGGCGACTTTGGGCGGAGCGCTCGGCGGTCTCCCCGATTTGGCAGGGTTTTTCCCTGCGCTGGAGCTACCGCGTAGCTTCGATTGGGCGGCAGAAGGCAACTCATCGGCTGCGTCGCGCATGACGGTCGCCGTACAAGGGGTGGCGATCGAGAAAGAGCGGCTGGTGGTGAGATTGGGACTCGTGACCCGGCCGCTTTCGAAACCGGCAGGGGCTGGGCCCGCGAAAGGGAAGTAACCGAAAAAAGAAGAGGCCGCCCGGAGGCTGCCTCTTGCTTGCGTTCGGTTGGTAGGGCTACGGGGATTCGAACCCCGGTTTAATGGCTGAGAACCACTCGTCCTAGACCCCTAGACGATAGCCCCACACTGGAACGCGCGGGATTATAGGGACCCGCGACGGACTGTCAAACCGCCGACCGGAATGGGAGAATCGCCGCCCGATGTCGACCGAATTCCCAAGCTCCCCTCGACATGACTTCGAAGCCGAGCCGTTGACGCGCGCCGAGTACATCACGGCGATGGTCCACTTCTATCGCGGCGAGGTGACACGCTCCAACGCCTGGCGCCAGCGTTTGGATCAGACCACCAATTGGGCGGTGATTACGTCGGCGGCGATGATCTCGTTCTCGTTCTCGGACCCGAAGAACACGCACCTGTTGCTGCTGCTGTCCAACTTCATCGTGTTGGGATTTCTGTCGATCGAAGCGCGGCGTTTTCGTTTCTTCGCGGTCTATCGCGCGCGCGTGAGGATGCTGGAGGAGAATTTCATACTTCCGATCGTAACCAGGACGCTGACATCTCCCAAGCCCGAGTGGCGTGAATTCATCGCGATGGATCTGGATGTACCGAAGTTCAAGAACACGACCATCGAGGCACTCGCACTGCGGTTGCGCTACAACTTCTACTGGATCTTCACAGCGCTTGCCGTCGCTTGGCTGCTGAAGGTCTGGATGCATCCCGATCCAGCCCATTCGATCCCCGACTGGTACGACAACATGAAAGTCGGCGCGATTCCCGGTTGGGTGTTCTTGACGGGTGGCAGCATGTTCTACGCCACCATCACGGCGCTCTTCGTATGGGCTGGGCGGAACAAGTCGATCGCCGAAGACGAGATTCACGGCTTCGAGGCTGACCGACGTCACTGGAAGTTCTGAGCGTCTGGGCGGCCCAGCGGGCCGCCCTCGCCTCAAACGCCGTTTGTCGTTACGCGTGCTGGTCGACGCGGTGTCAATAGCTGGTGGGTCGAGTGAACTGCCAGCTCTGCATTGGAGGAGTTGGGTTAGGTGTCGACATTCCCTCGGCGCGCGGCGTCTCTGAGGGAGAGGAAGGACGGAGCGCCGTCGTGATCGGACGCGCCGTCGGGGTTTTCTTCGCGAGCGGGGCTTCGGGTGTTGCCGGGCCGACCAGTTGTTTGCGAAGGCGCAGGCGAGCATTCGTCGATGGGGCGCTAGCGCTGGGTTGCTTGCGAACCGGTGTTGCCCCGCCGGCTTTGGATGGCGCAAGCGGAGGAGCCGGCTTACGTGCCTTCTTGGCGGCACTCGTGTTCAAGGCCGGCACTGTTTTGCTAGTCGCCGACTGCTTTGCCGCCGCCTTCGTCGGCGCTGCCCGCTTGGGGCGTTTGGGAGACGCGGCTTTGGTTTTTCGCTTCGTCGTCGGTGAGGTTGATTTCGTAGCGGAACCCCGCTTTGCGGGGGTCTTCGTCGATTTCTTCGCAGCCTTCTTCTTGGCCTTTTTCTTCGCCATGGTACCGCTCCTTTCGAGACGAACAGTTGGTGCTCGAAAAATCGCGCCATTGTAGCGAGCGCATCGGATGTGCGCTCTTTGGATTGCGTCAATTCGCTCGAGACGGGATGATCCCGACATGTTCGCCCGCACAGGAACTCGATTAGTCCTCGCACTCTACTGTTGCTTGCTCGCCGCCTGCGCGGCGCCGGGACCGAGTGAGTCGACGAAGCCGACAGTCGCCGGGACGCCGCACGATTCCAGCCGACCGAACGTCGTGATCTTCATGGTCGATACTCTCCGTGCCGATGCCGTGACCTGGGGGGGCACGACGCGTCCCACCACGCCGAAGCTCGAGAGCTGGGCGAAACACGGTGCGATCTTCGATCAGGCCACCACCCCCGCGGGTTGGACCCGCTCCGCGGTCGCCAGCCTGTTCACCGGCTTGTACCCGGCAGCGCACGGCGTTCAGGACCAAGCACATGTACTGCCATCGAGTCTGCTGACACTCGCCGAGGTGTTCGGCGCCAACGGATACAACACACAGGCATTCGTCAGCAATTTCGCGATAGCGCCACAGTTCGGCACAGATCAGGGATTTCAGACTTTCCGGTTCTTCGACCGCAAGCGAGATGTGTCGATGCGGATCGATCCGAAGATCGGATACGTACCGATCTTCTTCATGGATCCAGAAGTGAAGGCGTACTTTCGGCGCCCTCCAGTCGAACCGTTCTTTGCTTATGTGCACACGACCGATCCGCACCAGCCGTATCGGCCGCCCGTGGAGTACTTGCTTTGGGGACAGCAAAACCGCGATCGCTACGATGGCGAAGTCCGTTTCAGCGATGACTTCATCGCTGGCTGGATCGAGACCCTGCGCTCCAGCGGCAGACTCGAGAACACGATCGTGGTCTTCACAGCCGACCACGGCGAGGAGTTCAAGGAACATGGTGGACAGGGGCACGGGCACACCGTCTTCGAAGAGATCGTGCGGGTCCCCCTCGTGATCGTCGGCCCAGGGGTCAAAGCGGCACGACACTCGGAGCAAGTCTCACTCCTCGACCTCGGCCCCACGCTGCTTCAGCTTGCGGGCCTGACGACGCCTACAGAGTTCGGATCGCAGGGGCGATCGTTCGCATCGTTGCTGAGCGGCGGAGGCAACCCGAAAGAATGGAACGACGCCTACCACGAGTTGATCTACCCCACGAAGGGGATCGCATTCGCCTATCGGGAGCAGAATTGGAAACTGGTGTCGATTGCCCAAGATTCCTACGGAAGAAAAGAACAGTCATTGCTGTTCGATCTCGCCACCGACCCAACCGAGCAGAATGACCTTTCCCAGAGAGAGCCGAGTCGTTTGCAGTCGATGAAGGAGCGGTTGAAACAGGTCCGCACACGGCAGTTGCAAGCGGCCACCCCGTCGCAAGCCGTACCGCTCGATCCCGACGCCGAAGAACGGTTACGAACCCTCGGCTACATCAAGTAGTCAGAGGTGTCCACGAAATACATCGCCTTACGGTCGATTCGCCCGCTCTCAGGTCAACGCGCCTGTTCACTTCAGCAGGCGCCCAGGCGGATGTAGGCGTTGCAGACTTTGGGACGCCGGGCACGCAGGATCCACTCGCAACTCCCCAGACTAGGAAGCCGGTCGACCGCGAACGGCGAGGTATTTCTTGGACACCTCTGACTGGCTGGGGAGCAGGGATTCGAACCCCGATAAGCAGAGCCAAAGTCTGCTGTCCTGCCGTTGGACGACTCCCCAGCATGGAGTCGAAAGCTGCCTCAGGGCACCGCTACTTACCGCCAACGCTTCGGTGAACTGCAAGGCAGCGCACCGCATTACCGCGTTGGCTGGGGAGCAGGGATTCGAACCCCGATACTACGGTCCAGAGCCGCATGTCCTACCGTTGGACGACTCCCCAGCGGACCTGAGGATTTCAAGCGACTTCCTGACGATGACCCGTCCGAAGCGCGGGGAGGTTACGGTCGCGCGGCGTCGCCGTCAAGGCGACGGTTTCAATGAGCCGGTGATCAGTCGCGCCTCGAGGCGCGCCATGCGTGCCAACGACCCCTCGCGGCCAATCGCGGTCAGGACATCGAAGATCCCGGGACTGACCGCGATACCGAGCACCGCCACGCGCGTGGGATGAATCAACTTGCCGGCGGCGACGCCGAGCGATTCGGCGGTGCGGCGCAGCGCCTCCTCGAGCGGAAACGGTTCCCATGAAGCGACCTGTTCGAACGCCCTCCGTAGCTCCGCGAGACGTTGTGCGTGTCCGTCACCACTGAGGTGTTTCTCGACCGCGTCTGGCTCGTAGTCGACGTCGTCCACGATGTAGCGCCTCACCGCAGCGGCCAAGTCGATGAAGGTGCGTGCGCGCGCACGGGCGAGTTCTACGAAGCGTGGCAGGCGATCGCCGAGCGAGTCCGTCGGAACAACGAGCGAAGTCAACCATGGCGCGAGCCGCTCACACAGCGACGACAACTCCATGCGGCGCAAGTGTTCACCGCTCATCCACAACAGCTTTTCGGTGTCGAAAACCGCGCCCGACGAACCGACGCCGTCCCAAGAGAAGAGTCTCGTCATTTCTTCGAACGTCATCAGTTCGCGATCGCCGCCTGGAGACCAGCCAAGCAGGCCGAGAAAGTTCAGCATCGCTTCCGGCGGAATCCCCATGTCGCGATAGGCCAACACGGACGTGGCGCCGTGACGCTTGGAGAGCCGCTTCTTGTCGCTTCCGAGTATCAGAGGGAGATGGCCGAACTGAGGCAACGGTGCCCCGAGCGCCTCATACAACAAGATCTGCTTCGGAGTGTTGCTGATGTGATCATCGCCGCGCACCACGTGGGTGACGCGCATCTCGATATCGTCGCAAACCACCGACAAGTTGTAGGTGGGTGTGCCGTCTGCGCGCAGCAATACCAGGTCTTCTATCTCATCGTTGGAAAACACGGTTTCACCGTGAATCATGTCGTTCCAGCAGGTCTTCCCGTCGGGCACCATGAATCGAACACACGAGGTTTCGCCTGCCGCATGCCGCCGCGACGCCTCTGCAACGCTCGTGCACAACTGCTCGCGAGATGGTTTGAACGCAATGCCGGCGGACTCGGCGCGCGCGCGCTCGAGTTCGAGTTGTTCCTGCGTGACGAAGGAGTGATACGCCTTCCCCTCGGTGACCAGCCGCAGGGCTGCGGCTCGGTGTTGCGAGTAGCCGGACGATTGATAGAAGGGGCCTTCATCCCACGTCAGTCCCAGCCACTCCATCCCGCTGAGGATGCCGTGCACGTGTTCTTCAGAGGATCGTTCCTTGTCGGTGTCTTCGATGCGCAACACGAAGGTGCCGCCTGCGCGACGCGCGAAGAGCAGGTTGAAGAGCGCTGTGCGGGCTCCCCCGACATGCAAATAGCCGGTTGGGCTAGGGGCGAACCGCACACGAATCGCACTCATCGGTGACTCCTCAGCGCCTGATGAATCGCGGATTATTCACGGCTGCCGCGGAGCTGCCACTCCTGTCGTCGGCGCTTTCGTATCTGCGGTCAGCGCCGCATTTCCCGGCAGCTCGGGATGCTGGCGCCAACCGCTGAGTCCTTCCGGGTAGAGCCGCACCTTGTTGATCGCCAGCACGCGCGTCAAGGCAAACCAACCGGCCGCGCCGTCGGTTGGGCCGTTGCCGACCACGATCAACTCCGACTCTCCGAACAGTCCACCGTTGGTTGCCGCAGAATCCAATCGCATGCGATCGATCGATCCGCCCGGAAGAAACAGCGATGCCAGTGGAAACTGCGTCGAACCAGGGATCCCGGGCCCGTCACCGAGAGAGCGCACATCGATCAACGCCGGTTCAGCGGCAACGGTGGCCGCTCTCACGGCGGCCAGGTTTGCTAGCGCTGCTGGTTGCTCGGGAATCGGTTCGAGGGTTCCTGCGGGAGGGCGAATTCGTCCAACCGTCGTGTCGATTGGGAAGCCGGCATTGCGCCAGCTTACGATCCCGCCGGTCAACACACTGCAGCGTTCGTACCCGGTCAGCGCGATCGTCCAACAAAGAAAGGCCGCTCTTCCAAAACCTGCAGGCGTGCCGTCATCGACGGCGACGATATCGCCAGAGTTTTTGATTCCCGCCGATTCGAGCAGTCCCGAGAGTCGCCCGCGCGTCGCCGACGAAAGTTCTGCACTCGGCTCGAGCGTGATCAATTCGATCGGCAGCGTGAGTGCCTCGGCGATCCGGCCTGCATCGAACTCGGCGGACGGTCGGGTGTCGACGATCTGCACCAGGCCGTTGGCATCGAGTCGCGCCCTGACCTCGCCGCACGATGCAGGTGCCGGCGGTGGTGGTGGCGGAGGTGGCGGAGGTGGCGGA
>CAZAHQ010000041.1:0-11155 GCA_964484415.1 uncultured Acidobacteriota bacterium
GACTGGTGGTGATGCTAGGCAGTACCGCATGAAAGTGGCGACAATTCGGAGAGCGGCAGTATCAAAAGCGCATAAAGATGCGCGAGATCATTGCTTGAACGCTCCCCCCAGGGTCAGATCGCTCGGTACACCGTTGGGAAACTTCGCGGCAATCAACTCTTGGAGTCGTTCGGCACGATTGCCTGGATCGGGATGGGTACTCAGAAACTCCGGTCGACCCGACCCGCCGCTCGATTCCTTCAAGATCCGCATCACCTCGATCATCGCGCGCGGGTCGTAGCCGGAGGCGCTCATCAAATCGACGCCGAGTTGATCGGCTTGCAGTTCGTCCTGCCGCCCATACTTCAACTGCAACATCTGAGCGACAGCTTGAGCCGCCATCGCAGCCATCATTCCTTTGCCGTCCTCCGAGCCGGCCACACCGGCGGCACCGACCAAGGCCTGTGCGAGTTGTGTTTTGGCCATCTGCTCGGCGGCGTGCCGGCCAAGTACGTGCCCGACCTCGTGACCCAGCACTCCCGCCAACTCCGCTTCATTCTCCAAGCGCATCAACAGCGCTCGCGTGATGAAGATCGGACCTCCGGGCAAGGCGAAGGCGTTGATGGTTTGATCATCGGCCAAGAGATGAAAGCTGTACTCGTAGGGTGTTTGCGCAGCCACCGAGCCACGCACCACATGTGCACCCACTGAGCGAACCAAGTTTTGCAACTGCGGATCGGAATCGAGTCCGCCGAACTCGGCCGCCATCTCGGGTGCCGACTGCAACCCGAGTTGGATCTCTTGGTCGACCGTCATGGCGATCGATTGCGTCTCACCGGTGATCGGGTTGTACTCCCGCTGTGCGTAGTAGCTGCACACGCCGACAGCCGCCAACACCAAGGCCAACAGCAGCCGTGGGCTGCCGCGGCGCCGCGCAGGGTAGTCGCTCGACATGGGCGGCTCCTCAGTCCAGAACGAACGTGATCTTCATCGTCACGCGGTATTCGACAATCTTTCCCTTCTCGACCAGGACCTTCTGGTCTTGAATCCACGCCCCTTTCACGTTGCGCAGCGTCTTGTGCGCGCGTGACACACCGGTTTCGATGGCGTGGTCGAAACTCTTCTTGGATGAGGCAGTAATTTCGGTAACGCGAGCAACAGACATCGGCAACCTCCCTCTTGAATTGATTCCCAACGAAGCCCCGCGCGAACGTTACCCCGATTCGGGGGTGGCGTGAAGCACGACTTGCCTCAGGGCAGAACAATCGGCTGTTTTGGGTCGCCCACAAAGAGAAGCGACGAGGCGCGCAGCGGCTGGGGTAGTGCGGCGCCGCGTGCCTCCGCCTGTACGCTGATGGTGGTCCCTAGTTTCAGGTGACGCGGTACGGTGAGTTCGACCTCGACGTGCTGTGCAGGGGCCTTGAAACGCTTTGTGATCGGCGGTGCGTCTGCAAACCCAATCACAACCTGATCGACCGCACTGAGCGAGTCGACCTGCACGGTCACCTTGCCGCCCGGCAGCGCCGCCGCAGGGATTAGGTGCAAATGCAGCCCCTTCGACGCGCCGTGACCGAACACGAAACCGGTGGTCGCCGTGGTCGAAACCACCGCTATCAACAGCGCCAGCGCGCGGTACTTAATCGACCAGATAGAAATAGCTGATGCCGTCATTCAATACCGGATCATCGAAGCTCGAACCGGGGCCGCTCGTCAGCGTGGTTACACCCAGCGTGAACTGCGGGTTCTCGGCGCGGCGCAACGTGTAGCTGGGGCCACCGCCGGTCCATTGCAGTTTCACGGTGCCGGCCAGCCCGTCCTTGGTGACCGCCAGTGTGGCGCTACCGACAGGCTGAATCCGCACACGCACGGTTGCCGTCTCGTACGGGCCAATAGGCACGTCGACCACACCGCCCGAGACAGTGAGCACCGTTCCGCCTTCCTCGTCCTGCTCGGTCTTGAGCGCGGAGCTGAATGGCAGCAGATCGCTGGACAGATGAGCGACGGTGTTGGTGGCGCCGGTCAATTCGGTCATGCGCAGGATCAACCCATCACCGTCGTCGGCCGCTTTCACGGTGTAAAGCAACACGCCCGGCGCATCGATCGACACGAACGACGCTTTGTCGGATGGCAGCGACCCGCTGCGCGCCGCGAGCAACACCGCGCGCGGCGCGTTGAGCGCTTCGAAGCCGAAGCGGCTGGCGGCCACAGGATCCCAGTTGGCGGGCGTGGCCCGGAAGTGGTGTGTGTAGCTGAATACCGTCGGTGCGTCGGGCTCCATCTGGAAGGGGCCGATCGAGTTGTCGGCAAACTGATACTCATCGGTGCGGTCGAACAGGCGTGGCAACAGCATCCCTTTGCTAACGCTCAAAGTGGCGCCGCCCAGCGCCTTGAGCTTTTCGAAATAATGCGAGTTGACGGTGTCGCACGCATACGAAATGCCGCCACCGCTGTCCCAGAAGTGAATCGAATGCTCGGTGTTGTGCCAATCGAAGGTGTTGTCGCGAGGGAAACCGTCGCGGCGCGCGTCGAGGAATCGCGTGGTGGTCTCGGTGCGCAATTCGAAGTTGGCGACATCGAAAGGCAGCGTTACGAAATAGGCACGCGTACCGGTGGCATTCGAAACGTACGGCGTTTGACCCTTGTCGAAGGTGTTGACGATCTCGACCCGGTTCTCGCCGCGATACAGCCGATAAAGCGTCTGCGTGTGGGGCGTTCCGGTACGCGTCACCTTCAACCCCACCATCTGACTACCGTTGGCCTCGATCGTCACGGTCGCCGAAGCGACCGGCTGCTCGATCGGGTTGTTGGAGGCGTTGATGTCGTTGGTGACATTGTTGGCCATGCGGTTGAACCGATAGCCGGCAGCCGGATCGATGAGCTGACGTCCCGTCGCCTTCTCGATCAGGCTCGCAACCGACCCGTCGAGAGGGTCGATAGTCAGCGTGTAGAAGTCGTTCTCGAGCGTGTTTCCTGCGACGGTCAAGATGCCGCTGGAACTTGCGCTGGGCGTTCCCGCCACCAGGTCATAGAGGCGATAGCCGACCGCCGGCAGCGCCGCGGCGCGGAACAAGATCTCAGAAGTCGCACTGAATCGTTGATACGGGAGTTCACTTCCTGTCGTGCGATCGATCACTTTGAAACTGCTGCCGTAGAGTGCCGCAGGTAGTTGCTTCCGCACCCAGCCGTCGCGCGCTCGCCCGAGTGGGTTGATCGCCACGATCGCATCCCCTTGAGCGGGAATGTTGGCGGTGACTCGTTGATCGCCCATGGTGGCCAACTCAACCGCCTTGTTGCGCGCATCTGCAGCCCATCCCAGGTGGATTCGGTTGTTGCGATCCATCTCTTCGGGTGTGAAGTACCCGGGCCAACCACCGGCCCCGGAATGTTCATCAACCTCCAGTTGGCGTCGATACATGAAGTCGACATCGGTCTGCGGGACGGGATCTCCGCCGGCAGCCCACGCAGCAGCCAGCATCGCTTCCGCGGCGCGCCCATCGCGATGCGACTGTCGAACCATCGTGGTGGTGTTCTGCTCCGCGGCGTGACTTCCCGACCAGGCCGCGCCGAAGTCGCCGATGTAGGTGGGGAACGAGTTGGCACCGTAGGTGCTCTTCATGTGGTCCATGAACTCTTCGACGGTCGACAGCACGAACACCGGGGTCTGATAGGTGGAGTTCCACTGGTCGACCAGATCGCGCGTCTTGAATCCCTGATAGTGATTGTCGAAGGCGCGAAACAGCATGATTTCGGGGTACGGGTAGCCGACTTCTTCTTGCTTTTGGATCTCTCGCCCCGTGTTGCGCCAGGTGTCGGCGAGCGTGTCGAAGAACGAGAACCCCCAATTGAACGCTTCGGCGTACGCATCGAAGGTGATCCAACTCAAGGTCTTCGACCCATCGGGGCCTTGCCAGTAGAACGGCCGCGTGCCGTGATTCGGTTCGCGCACCGCACCACCGAGTGGCGTGTTCATCCCGCCGACAAAGAACTCGACGCCGCTGCGCTTCAAAAGCTCGGGCAGCGCGAAGGTAGAACCCGGGACGTCGTCGGTAATCCAGGTTCGCAGCGGGACCTGGTTTTGCCGCGCGAAGCGTGAGGCGTAGTACAGATTGCGCGTCAACTCCTCGTGACCGGCGACGGTGGTGTGCAGGTTGGTGTAGCCGGCGGTCAGCTTCAGCCGGCCGCTACGCAGCCAACTGAGCATGTTTTGCCGTTGCGGCTCGGTGGATCGTTCCCACCAGCGATCGAGCCACCACGCCGATTCGATCGTCCAGCGATAGTCCGGATCGGCGGCCAAGTTGAGCAGCACCTCATCCAGATGCGTCTTCGCAAACGTTTCGATCGTGTCGGGTGGCTCGGTAAAGCCGACATCCAGATGGCTCCACTCCACCAAGTAGATCGTGGTGATCGAGCTCGGTACGCCGATGCTCCCGTCACCGTAGGCGTCGAGATCGTCGATCCAGGTCTCGATGTTCTTCGGGCCGTCGGCAAACATCTCGAGGCGGTGCACACGCTCGAGAGTTTTTGTGGTGTCTTGATATGAAAGCGTCCAACTGGTCGGTTCGCTGCTGGCGCTGCCACCCCAAACGCGCACGCGCACGAACTGTCCGCTGCCGCCGTCGGGCTCGATCGCAAAACGGATCCAGCGTTTGACATTGACCGGTATCACGCCGTTGGAGGTGTTGACCTTCTGCACCATCACGCCGGCTTCGCTACGCCACAAGGAAAGTGCGCCGTTGCCATCGATGCGCAGCTTGTACGCCTTCAACTGCGGTGCGCGCTGTTGCGTGGTGAGGTCGAACAGATACGTGGCGCCCAACTCGGCACGGTATTCGAACGCGACCGAGAACGAGGTGGAGTTGACCGGATGCACGAAATGCTTGGCGCGATGGCGTGTCGGCGATGACGGGACCGCACCCTTGCCGTCCGCGTAGAAACTCTTGTCGGTACCGTCTTGAATCTGCGTCCAGGGGGAATCGGCGACGTTGTTTCCGTTCTCCCAATCGGCGTCGATCGTCTCGAAATTGGTGCTGTAGATCGTTCCGCTGCCGGGGGTATAGGCCAGTGCCGGTAGTGCCATGGCGAGCAGGCACACGAACGGCAGGCTGCCAAGTCGGAAGATCGGGCGACGCATCGTTGGGCCCCTCCTGGGCAGCCAGAAACTACGCCGGATCCTCGGCATTCCGGGCAGTTTTCGGCATGCCGAGAGAGTTTTTTGTGGCGAGAATTAGTAACTGAATGTACGGTTACTAACGCCATGGGACGCCCAGCCAAGGTCACTCGCGAGCAGGTACTCGCCGCCGCACACACCCTGTTCGCAGAACGTGGTTTCGAGGCGGTGACACTGGCCGACATCGGCGCGCACGTCGGCTTGAGTCCGGCTGCCGTGCTACGACACGAGCCGTCCAAGGACGCCCTGTTCGTTGCGGCGATGCGCACGATCAACGACGGCCCGCTGCCGATTCCGATTCAGTTCCTCGAAACGCTCAGCGGCAAAGAAGATCCGGCCAAGGTCTTGCGCCGTCTCGCGGAATCGTCGATCCCGATCATGGAGCAGCGGATCGGAAGCACGATCGCGTTGTGGATGCGCAGCAACGGGCTGGATGTCGCATCGCCACCGTTACCGTTCGATCCCGGCGTGCGCCCAACGCCCCCCGAACGAGCGCTCTTGCTTGTCGCGAGCTACTTCGAGCGGGCCACACGACACGGTCGAGTGCAGGTCGATGACCCACTGTCGGCGGCTCTCGGTTTCATGGGCGCCTTGCAAGCGTATGTCTGGTTTCACCGCGTGCTTCGTGCGATCGATCCGCCGCTGCCGTTGCCACGCTATCTCGATCAGTTGATCGCTGTCTGGTGTCGCACACATTCCAAGCCGACCGCGCGAAAGAGGAAACGTCGATGAAGCGTGCTCTGGTTGTGATCTTGATCCTGGCCGGAGCCGGTTTCGGCACGTGGCGCGTCGTGGGCTCGCGCGCAACCGACACTCGCCTGCGAGCCTCCGGTACCGTCGAGGCCAACACCGCCAAGGTCGGCTCGACGATCGGCGGTCGCGTCGCAGCGGTCCATGCGCGCGAAGGCCAAACCGTCAGCGCCGGTGCGCCGTTGGTTTCGCTCGAAACCGACCTGTTGGATCTCTCGGTGCGCGAGCAGCAAGCACTGATTGCCCAGCGCGAGGCTGACCTCGCGCGCGCGATCAAGGGGCCGCGCGACGAGGAGCTGTCGCGCGGCAGAATCGAATGGGCCGCCGCCGAAACCGATCGCAAACGTCTGCAAGCACTGTTCGACGATGGCGTGATCGGCCGGCGCGAATACGACGCGGCGCAAGTGCGTGAAGCGACGGCGCGTGAGTCGCTGCGCCAACTGGAGAACGGTTCGCGGCGTGAAGATGTTGCGGTTGCCAAGGCAGCGCTCGGCCGCGAACGCGAACGGCTCGACTACCTGCTGCGGCAACGACGTGAAATGGAAATCCTCGCGCCGTTCGCTGGAACCGTGGAAGTGCTCGACCTGCGACCCGGCGACATCGTGGGGGCCGCCCAACCGGTGGCTGAAATACTTTCGGCCGAGGATCTGTGGGTTCGAGTCTACGTGCCGGAGCCTCAGTTGGGACGGGTGACGCTTGGTCAGAAGGTCTCGGTCAGCATCGATTCGCATCCCGAGCGCACCTTCAGCGGAACGGTGATCGAGATTCGCGATCGCGGCGAATACACGCCGCGCAACATTCAGACACCGGAGACACGCGTCGATCAAGTCTTCGGCGTCAAGGTGGTGGTTGAGCGGACGCCCGAGATCAAGGCGGGCATGGCCGCCACCGTCCGCTTTGAGGAGTGAGCGCGTGAACACTCCTGCAGCCGGCGACGACTACGGCATAGAAGTCGATCGTGTTTCTCGCAGCTTCCCCGGAGTAATGGCCCTCGACGATGTTTCCTTGCGCGTCCGTCGCGGCGAGATCTATGGCTTGCTCGGCCCGAACGGCTCGGGCAAGTCGACCTTGATTCGAATCTTGTGCGGCTTGCTCGCTCCGAACAAAGGCATCGCGCGCGTCGACGGGCTGAATGTCGCCACGCATGGCGAAGAGATTCGACGTCGCATCGGCTACATGCCGCAACGCTTCTCGCTCTACGAAGACCTCACCGTTGCCGAGAATCTCGACTTCTTCGCCTCGGCTTATGGTCTGCACGGTAAGCGACGCGCCGAACGTCGCGATTGGGCGATCGCGCTGACACATCTCGAGCCGTACATGGAGCGAATGGCCGCGCACCTGTCGGGCGGGTGGAAGCAGCGCCTGGCGTTGGCCGCGTCGGTGATGCACGAACCACGCGTCATTTTCTTGGACGAACCGACCGCGGGGATCGACCCGGTGGCCCGCCGCGAGTTGTGGAACTTGCTGTTCTCGCTGGCAGCACAAGGGGTGACGCTGTTCGTGACCACACACTACATGGACGAAGCCGAGCGCTGCGGGACGGTTGGCTATCTGTACATGTCCAAGATGCTGGTTGAAGGGCGCCCGTCCGAGTTGATGAATCTGCCGCAGGTCACACCGGCCGGCATGCGTCGAGTCGAAGCCGATTGCGATCGCGGCGCGGCCGCCGTGATGGGACTCGCGCGCGAGCTGAGGTATGTCGACGACGTCACGATCTTCGGCAACGCGCTACACCTGTTGGTCGATGACGGCATTTCCGACGACACGATCGCTCACGATCTGCGAACAGGCAGTGGCGCCAACGTCGCGGTGCACCCGATTGCCGCCACACTCGAGGACGTCTTCGTGCGGCTGACGAAGCTGCAGGCAGCGATCCGCGACGAGGCCCGACAGTGAGAGGCTTCACGGCGGTCTTCCGCAAAGAGCTGCTTCAGATGGTTCGCGACAAGGGGACGCTGCGCTTTGCACTGCTCGTACCGATCTTCCAGTTGGTGCTGTTTGGCCTGATCGACACCAACATTCGCCGCGTGCCGACCGTGGTGTTCGATCAGTCCAACACCAAGGACAGTCGCGCGCTGCTGGACGATCTGGAAAACACCAGCGTCTTCGCGATGGCAGGGTATGCCCCATCGCGTGAGGCATTGCGCGAGGAGATCGTGGCCGGGCATGCGCAGATCGGTGTGGAGATCCCTCCCGATTTCGCCCGCAAGCGGCTGCGCGGCGAAACCGCCGAGTTTCTGGTGTTGATCGATGGTTCCGACAACACGGTCTCGTCGCAAGCACTCGGCGCGGCCAATGGCGTGGCACTTTCCAGGTCGTTGGCCGCGCTGATGCAGCAGCGTGCCGGCGGCCCACAGCCGTTGGAGGCCAAAACCAAACTGCTATTCAACCCTTCCTCGCGTAGCGCGGAGTTGCTGATCCCCGGCCTGGTCGCGATTCTCCTGACGTTCTCGGGGATGCTTTTGGCAGTGTTCTCGATCGTGCGCGAACGCGAGCGCGGGACACTCGAGCAGTTGATGGTCAGCCCCGTCTCACCGCTGGCGGTGATCATCGGCAAACTGCTGCCCTACCTGATGCTCGGATTTCTGCAGTTGATCATGGTGTTGGCACTGATGACGTACGCCTTCGGCGTCCCGATCCATGGCAGCCTGCTGCTGCTCTTGGGGTTGGCGCTGATCTACTTGTTTGCACTGCTGATTCAAGGGCTGATGATCTCCAGCAAAGCTCGCACTCAGGCCGAGGCGATTCAGCTCGCGCAGATGTTCCTACTCCCCTCGATCATGCTGTCGGGCTACATCTTTCCACTGCGCTCGCTGCCGGTTTGGCTGCAGTGGATCGCGCAGATTCTACCGGCCACGCACTTCATCGCGATCTCTCGCGGCATCATCATTCGCGGCGCGCGCTTCATGGACTTGTGGGAGCACGTCGCTGCACTCCTGCTGATCGCCGCAGTGCTCTTGGCGGGCAGTGCCCGAGCGTTCAAGAAGACCGTCTCGTAGGGTTCTCCTCCTGATCGCAGGCGCGCGTCGGGCGCCGCTCGCGAGCCCCTTCGCGTGGACTGTCCGCTGCTATTCTTCGGCAACGCGCTTGAGGTTGTTCAAGAACTTCTTGGCTTGCGTGTTCCCGGCCAACTTCAGCAGTGGCGCCAAGAGCCAATACAGTCCACGCAGTTGGCAACTCGCGACGTAGTTCAGCCGCGTCTTCCCACCCAGGTCGGACAGCTTGTAGTCGACATGCATTACCAGCTTTCCCATGTTGCCGCCGCTCATGTCGATGGCGATGTGGTGCGGCGGATCGAACGCCGTGTTGACCACCTTCATCTCGGCTACCTTGCCGCGCTCCTCGAAGGTGATCCGATGCTCCGCTCCAGCGCTGTTGGGTCCGGAGGAGACCTGCTCGACCTTCTTCAGGCCGGTCATCCACTGCTGCATCTTCGCGGGCTCGACCAAGTACTCCCAGACCACGGTCGGCGGCCGATCGATCTCGATCTCGAGCGGAAACTGCATGCTCCCTCCTGAGTAACCGCATCAATGTGCGGGCGGGGATTGTAGGTGAGCAGGCCGCTCCGTTGAAGAGACTTCTTTCGAGCCTCCTGCCTACGGGGTAGCCGTCTCATCGAGCACCGCAATCACCACGTATCGCTGTCGTGTCGGCAACAGTGCTCCGAAGGGATAGCAGGTGACGAGCGTCAGCCGAGGCTCCGCGCTCGCGCTGAGTACCTGCAGATCGGACCTGTCAACCACGCGCAGCGCCCTGACCCGGTAGTGGCGAGCGCCAGAGAGCGACGTCAGCACCAACTCATCATCTTGTTGGAGCGCCCCGAAGAACTTCGCCCAACTGTCGCGGTGCCCCGCGAGCACGATGTTTCCGCTGGTTCCGAGCGATGCGGTTCCATCGACATGGCCGAGTCCAAAGGCCATTGCACTCCCCGCAGCGCTGTCGAGTACGACGCGGGCCTCTTGTAGTCGCGGTGCGTACAGGCGCGCGACGGGTGTCAGATCGGCCCACGGCCACGGCCGATGCGGCATCCCGTCGTGCAGCGAAGCGACCAACGCTCGGTCGAGCAGCAGCGCGGCGAGCTGCGCTTTGGCGCGAAGATAAAGCTGCTCGCACGAGAGCAACAGCCCCGCAGCGAGCAGCACAGCGCTCATCCAGCGCAAGAGGTTCGCAAGCCTCGTCGTGCGCCGTGTCATTGCGTCACGCCTTCCACACACAAAGCCCCGTAGCGCCCAGCACGATGGCCACCACGGCCGCAATCATCAACAGCGCGTCGAGCGTTCCACCCTGCGGCAACACGCTTCCATCGTCACCGACCTGCGCATCGGTGAGGCTGGTTTCACTTGGAGTCTTGTCGATCGCGACCAAACTGGTGTACGCGGTGACCAGATGAAACTGCAGCCCGAGTGCGGTCACATCACGCTTGACGGTTTCGAGGTCACCGCCGCGGGGCAGGCTGTCGATCAGCGATTCCACCTTCTCGCGCGCCCAACGCACGCCCAGTCCGGCATCGACCCGCACCGCTTGCGGCGTGATCGGCGGGAGTTGCGCCGGTCCGTCTGGGCCGCGCCCTCGCACCGTCAAGGTCGGGGCAGCGCCGCCAGGAGCGAGCTTCAACAACAGCACGATCGGCTCGCCGCCGTACAGGTCGGGAACTCGCTCGGGATACGACTCCAACGGTGCTGGCCCGGACCACTGCAATGAAATGTCGCTCCAAACGGGCCGATCGATTCGCTGTAGGAAGTCGTTCATCCCCGCCTCTACCTCGTCGATCGAGCCAATGAAACGGCACGCCCCTCGGCCGAACTCCGCGAGTTTGCGCATCAACCACCTGTTGGGAGCCGCGCCGATTCCGATGACATGCAGCCGTACCGTGCCGAGCTTCTGGTGGATCTGCGACATCAGTTCCATTTCGTTGTCGACCGCACCGTCGGTGATCAACACGATGCGTTGCTCGCCAGCAAAGCGGGACGCGCCGAGCATCTCGATCGCGCGCGTCAGTGCGCCGCCGATCTCGGTACCGCCTTCAGCGCGCAGCGCACTGACCCACGACTGAGCCCGATCGATCTCGCTCGTGCCGTAGGGTTGAAACGCCTCACTCATCGCCGCACTCCACTCGTTGAAGCGCAGCAGATTGAAGCTGTCGCCGGGACGAAGTCGACCGAGCGCGCTAGCGACCGCCGCTTTCGCCTGCTCGATCGACGGCCCCTCCATCGAGCCGGAGACGTCGATCACGAACAGCGTTTCGGTGGGAAAGCCGCC
>CAZAHQ010000041.1:11255-13567 GCA_964484415.1 uncultured Acidobacteriota bacterium
CGCACGCTCACCGCTTGATGCGCCGCGATGTTCGCCACGCGCGTGGAGAAGAGGTTCGGCCGCTGCTGTTCCACCAGCGAGGCGCGCTTCCCTTCGCTCTTGGCCTGTTCGAACTCGGCACGTGCCTGTTGCTTCTCGCGCACCTCCGCGACGATCGTGCGGTTGCCGACGCGAAGCTCCATGGTGTCGACAGCGGCACGGTCGGGAAGCGGGAACGTGTAGTCAGCGTCGATGCTGGTATCGAAGGGGTTCTCGAACCGCTGCGTGACGATTGCGTGCAGCAGCGGCCCGGTGACATAGAGCTCGGCACGCATCTCGACCAAGGGAAGCTCGACCGTGCGACCATCCGCCGAGCCGCGCAACGCGCCGGTCGCTTCATCGTTACGCTGCGCCCGCACCGGCGTGCCGCGCAGTAGACAGAACAGAATCAAGCCTCCGAAGGTGATGCGTTGTAGTTGTGTCAGGTTCATGGGCGGAGCCTCAACGGGCGAGATGAGTGGTGAGTCGTGGAGTGAACGGCGGTGACGGGGTGTGTCGTGCCGTCGCGTGCGTTGCTGTGCTGTGGCCTGCAGCGGTGTTGAGTCGCGTGGGTTTCTGTGCTGCAGCCTGCAGCGGTGTGGAGTCGCGTGCGTTGCTGTGCTGTGTCCTGGAGTGCGCTGGAGCGCCGCGAAGTGCCGTGGGTTCTGCGTCAGCGCACGCGCGGTGAGGGCCGTTGCTGCCGATGGGTGGTGACCGTAGGCCACCACCCGTCAGCACGAGCTGCTCATCGCGTTGTTACTGAATCCCGAGCCGGCTCAGGCTCATCGCGGCCTTGCCGTCGCTGTCGCCCGCGGCCACCGCTGCCTGGTATTCGGCGATCGCTTCCTCGGTGCGGCCCAGTTTCTCGTAGGCGACACCCAGGTTGTTGCGCACGTACGCCACGTTCGGCAGCAACTCACGTGCGTTCTCCAGGTACGCAAGCGCCTCACTCGGCTTGCCGCTCAAGAGCAGTGCGTATCCCAAAGTGTTGGCGATGTAGCCGTTGTCCGGGTCGGTTTCATGCGCCAGGCTCAGCGTCTCGATCGCCTCGGACGTGCGATTCAAGGCCAACAGCGCGCGACCGTTCACGTGCAGCGCCTTGGCTGAGCCGATGTCCAGCGTCAACGCGCGTTCGCTACTCTCCAACGCTCCCTTGTAGTCACCGCGTTCCATCTTCTGTCGCGCCTCGCGCACGAGACCGTTGAGGTCGGCCGGTGCGGGAGTCGAACTGGCCTCAGGGGCTTTGCTCGTGACGGTGACCGTTGCATCCGGCGTCACCTCGACGATCGGCATCGAGACCGGCTGCGCCGCGGGGATGCTTGCGGCGTCACTGGACGTTTGAATCTCATCGGCTCCGTAGCGCGTTTCGTTCGGCAGTGGGTCGTTGCAAGCGGCAGCAACGAGTGCGGCGGAGAAGATCACGAGACTGTAGATGCGCTGTTGGGTATTGGTGTTCATCGTTCCTCCTGGGTGACCGGCCAGTGATTTCGTTGCCGGTGCCCTTTGAGAAAGCGATTGGCATGCCACCTGAGGGCCGCGCCTAAGTGCCTATTTTTCAGCGTCTTGTGGAAGATCGATCGACGCGCCCGGCGTGTCTGCCCGGCACAGACTGTGGATTTTTTTCCACAAACCCCCGACTAGCTCTTCTCCAATCCCAGCGCCTTGAGTTTCTTGTAGAGGTGACTGCGTTCCAGGTTCAACTCCTCCGCCGCGCGCGTCATCGCCCAGTCATTCCGCTCGAGCACGGCGCGGATCAGTTCGCGCTCGTGGTTCAACATCACAGCCGCTAGATCGAACGGACCGTCGGGCGCGACGTGCGCCGCATCATGGCTCGAAGGCGCATTCGTGAATGTCAGCGTCTTCACGTTGGCGGCGTCGACCTGTTCACCGGGTGACAGGATTGCAACCCGCTCCATGGCATTGCGTAGCTCTCTCACATTGCCGGGCCAGTCGTAGCGCGAAAGCGCATCGATCGCCTCGGCGTTGAGCACTTTGTTGCGTACGCCATGACGCGTGCAGGCGGCAGCCAGAAAGTGCGTCGCGAGCATCGGGATATCGGACTTTCGGGCCCGCAGCGGCGGGAGCGTTACCGGCACCACATTCAAGCGAAAGTACAGGTCGCGACGAAATCGGCCGGCTTCGACCTCGGCGGCGAGGTCGCGGTTGGTCGCCGCGATGACGCGCACATCGACCCGATCGGTGCTCTCGCCCCCGACGCGCTCCACCTCGCCGCTCTCCAGGGCGCGAAGCAGCTTGGGTTGCAGGTTGAGCGGGATCTCGCCGACCTCATCCAA
>CAZAHQ010000042.1:0-13428 GCA_964484415.1 uncultured Acidobacteriota bacterium
CGATCTCGGGACGTCGTGGCCGTGAGTCCTCCGTTGCCAGTCCGAACGCAATCCTGCAGAGCTGAACAGCACCGATCTCGCCGCACCTCGCCGTCAGGCCAGGCTCCCTTCCTATGCCGGGCCATCCCGGACAAGACGTCGCAATCAAACCGGCTCAACGCCGCGAAGGATATCGGTCGCACTGCGGCTCTTACGCGGAGTGAACCGGTTCAACGGGCGATGTGACGTCGCGCGGCGGGTTTCATCGATCAAGAGCAGTGTCGAGCTGTTGAGCGACGACAGGGAACAAGGAGGCACGAGTGAAGGCGGAGCAGACTCGCATACAACGTCGGACCGAGCGGCAGCCATGGGCGCGCGTCGGATGTTGTCTAATGGCTGCCGTCGCGCTTTGCGCCGGTGTGTGTGCAACCGCCAGCCTCCCGGCGCGAGCCGATACCGAGACGGATTCGCCGGAAGTCGGAAAGAAAGGCAAATCCTCAAAACAGGAACTTCCGTTCAAGCTCGAGCCTCCTGAACTGTTTGGGTTCGTCCAAATCCACTATCGCTACGCCACCGATAGCAGCGGAGATGGAACTGTCGACAACGACGACTATCGGGTGCAGCGCGTACGGATCGGAGTCGAAGGGAAACTCTATCCGTGGCTCAGCTATCAAGTAGAAATCGATCCGCGCGCTCCCGAGGTTTCGGGGATTCTGCGCGATGCGTACCTCACATTCCACGTGATCCCACGTCACGAGATTCGCGTCGGCCAGCAGAAGACGTTGTTCGGCTACGAGAACGTGGAATCGTCGAGCCGCCTGTACGCGGTCAATCGCACCGAAATCGCCGACAACTTGGCGCGCGGGATCAACCTGCGCGACGTTGGGGTCAGCGTCAAAGGAAACCTCAAGCTCGGTAAAGGCTTTCGCTTCGAAGATGCCATCAGCGTGGTCAACGGTGCGGGGATCAACAGCCAGGCCGACAACACCGGCAGGAAGAATGTGTGGGGTCGGGTGGGCGTGCGCTACAAGCGCGACGGCTCCGATGGGCTCGTCGCGCGCTTGGGTGTCTCCGGCGGGAGCGGCGACATCTTCGACATCAACGAGCCCGCCGATCCGGATGACGACACGCTCACCAAGTTCCGCAGGCTGGGGGTCGATGTCGAGGTCGATCATCCCTGGTTCTTTGTCAGCGCCGAGTACATCAAAGGCCGAGACGAAGATCTCACGGCAGGTGAGACGACGCATCCGAGCGGCTGGTACGTCAACCTTGTCGGCAAAACTCGCTGGCATCTCGGCCCGATCGTGCGGTACGACACTCTCAACGGCACCGAGTGGCAACGCTGGACCTTCGGAGCGTTCTACGGCGACCCGGACGCGAAGTTCCGCCTGCTTCTCAACTACGAACTGCGGAAACAGAGAGACGGGGAACGAGCGGATGACAAGGCCTATGTCTGGACTCAGATCAGATTCTAGGCTCGAGGGTTGGGAGCGGATTCACCTCGAGTTCCCGATCGCTACGCCCGAGCTCCTCGCACAGCGTGCGCTGCAATCGCGAACGGATACCAAGTTCTTGCTCTCACCGTCGCGATTGGCCGACGTGCTCGCGGGGCTTGGGCAGTGCTACGCCGCCGTATGCCCACCGGCGCTCTATCGCAGCCTGTACTTCGATACGCGCGAGCTGGCTTTCTTTCACGCGCATCGCCGAGGTCGCCGGGTGCGGCACAAGGTCAGGGTCCGGCATGTTCCCGACCGCCGCCTCAGCTTCCTCGAGATCAAGACTCGGCGTAGCGGCCGCCTGACCAACAAGCTGCGGGTCGAGCATGCCTTCGGGGATGACACGCTCTCGCTGGCGGACCAGCTGCTCGCACAGTCTCAGTGTCAGCTTCTGGAGAGCCTTGAGCCCCGGGCCTGGACCGAGTACGAACGCCTCACGCTGTTGGGCCTTGCGACGGACGAGCGCGTGACGATCGACACCCGGATTCGTTTCGAGTCGGATGGCGTCGTCAAGTCGCTCGGAGACTTGGTGCTGGTCGAGATCAAGCAGTGGCCGTTCTCGCGCCGCACACCGTTCATGCAAGCGCTCCGCGCGGCGTCGATAGCGCCATCGTCACCCAGCAAGTACTGCCTCGCGATCGCCTCGACCCACTCAGAGCTTCCTCACAACCGCTTCTTGCCCACCCTCAGGGCTATCGAGGAACTACGACATGCATGAGCTGTTCGGTTTCGACGCGTTCCTGGACTGGCCCGATCTGGCCAAGCTGATGGTTCGGCTGGGCTTCAATCTGCTGGTGGCCACGGTGGTAATTCGTCTCATCTACTATCGACGCTATCGCAATCGGGATTACCTGTTCACGTACTACGTGTTCAACATCATCACGTTCTCACTCTGTTTCTTGCTACGAAAGGTTCCCGCCGAGCTCGGTTTCGCGCTCGCCATCTTCGGAGTGTTCGGGATCTTGCGCTACCGCACTGAACAGATCTTGATTCGCGACCTCACATATCTGTTCATCTGTATCGGAGTGGCGATCGTCAACGCTGTCTCCAATCACAGCATCAGCCTGGCCGAACTGAGCTTTGTGAACCTCGCGATCGTGATCACCGCGGCTTGGGTCGAGCTTGCTCCACGCAGCGACGATCTCGCGACGCCGATGACCTACGACCGGATCGATTTGCTTCAGCCAGGAAAAGAGTCCGAGTTGTGCGCGGATCTCTCGCGCCGTACCGGATCGAGCGTAGGACGTGTGACGGTGCAGAGCGTCGACCTGCTGCGCGATTCTGCCGAGGTTGTGGTTTTTCATCGCCGCCCACGCTGACTTACCGATCAACGCCGGCGTGCTCCCGTCGGATGAACAGATCGCAGAGGAGCCTCACCGTAATCAGTAGGACACGCCCTGATCCTGGTCATCAGCTCTCGCCGGATACCAGCCTCGCGAGGGGCGGCTCTTACCGCTTCGAGACTTGCCTTTGACACCGGCCTGAACTACCATCCCCGACGATGTTACTTCGCCGGCTGTCCACGACGTTCCTGCTCGCGATGTCGCTGCCAGGTTTCGGTGCAGCCCCCGCAGTGCTGTGCATCGGGGTCGATGGCCACGTTGCGATCGAAATTGGAGATGTCGGCCGGTGCTGTGATGAGGGACCGCGTGATAGCTCGCCGCGTCGCATGCCGCAACTTGCAGAACGATCCACCGCGGACTGTGGCGCGTGCGTCGACGTGTCGATCGAAAGCCCTGGCGCGCCGACCGCCCGCCAACGGCCCGATCCAAGCCCAGCGAGTGTGAGTCGCGGTCGCACTTGCAGCGGCCAGTTCAGCGAATCGTCATCTGCGACAGCGTGGCTTGATACCGTGGCGATGCCTCCGCCTTCGCACGCTTTGAACGCGCAGCGCACCGTCGTCCTTTTGATCTGATTCTCCTTTCATCTTGAAAACCGCGTCGCCTCGAACGCTCGTTCGTCGCGGCGGATAGGTGGCTGGGGACTGCGGCGAGAGCTACTCGCCGCGGCCAGATGAGGAGATCGAGCATCATGAGTCGGAGCGTGAGCGTAGCGGTATCGGCTGCAATCATCCTGTTGTCTGCAAACAGTCAAGCCGATGTGTTGACCCTCGGTGATGCCCTCAATATCGCCCTCGAGCGCGCGCCGGCCGTGCTCAATGAGCTCGGCACGATCGCCGAGGCCCGCGAGCATCTGCGATCAGCCGCAGTTCGACTGACGGACAACCCCGAGATCGGGCTGGCGCTCGGCTCACGACGATGGAATCGCATGCACACCACCGACCGTGAGTTCGCCGTGAGTCAACGACTTGGAAGCCGAGGCTCACGAACGGCCCGGATACAGATCGCGTCAGCCGACCTGACGCGCGTTACAGCGGACCTCGCGGAGACGCGTCGCATCGTGCTCGAGGCGGTCGCCACACAGTTCTTCGCGGCGCTGAAGAGCAAGCAACGCGTAGAGTTGCTGCGCCGCGCGGAGGCTTTGGCCGAGGAGAGCCGAACCGTTGCCAAGCGGCGGGTCGAGGCTGGCGATGCCACCGACCTGGACGCGAATCTCACCAAGGTCGCACTTTCGAGGGCACGCGCTGCGCGCATCGGGGCCGAGGCGGACCGAGTTGCAGCGCTCGGTTCGTTGCGCATCTTGCTCGGGCCGGGCAGCGGGAGTGTTGATGACGTCGATGGATCACTCACACCCGTTGCGCTGGCCAATCGCACCGACTTGATGACACGCGCACGCGAGCGAGCCGACTTGCAGTCGCTTCGTGCCGAGATCGCCGCCACCGATGGTGAACTGGCGCTGGCCCTCAGCAAGCAGCGGCCGGAGTCGTCCGTCCGCATGAGTTACGCGACGGAGGAGTCGGCAGATATCACGAGTGTGGGGTGGGTGATTGCACTACCGGTCCCGAACCGCTGGGCCGGCGAGATCGCTGCCGTACGCGCACGTCGAACGCGGCTACTGCAAGAGCAAGCTGCGCTGGAGCATGCGGTCGTCGTGGAGGTCGACAACGCACTCGAGGCTGCGATCGCTCGCCGTGCCGCCGCCGAGGAGCTGCGCGCGAACGCACTGCCGTCGCTGGCGGAGAACGAGCGTTTGGTACTGCGAATGTATGAAGAGGGTGAGGTTGGGCTGGTTGACCTGCTGCTGGTCCGACAGACCGTTGTGGAGACGGGAGAAGAGTTTCTCGACCAACTAGCGGATGCCGCACTGGCATCGTTCAAGGTGAATATCGTGGCGGGGGTGATGCAGTGAAACAGCTTTCGATGGTGATAACCGTCATTGCCGCGCTCGCTGGCGGGTGTAGTCGACACGATTCAGGCGGTGAATCGCAAAGTCCCGATGGCTCTGGCGCCCATCAGCAAGGAGTTCCGCACGAAGAGCACAGTTTGGGAGACGGCGTCGTGCGTATCGAACCGACGATGCTGCGGGACCTGCGCGTCACCACTGCAAAGGTCACGGTGAAGCCGGGAGGGGACGTGATTGCTGCGCTCGGACAGGTCGGGGTCAATCAGAATGCTTTTGCCGAGATCAGCGCACCGCTTGCGGGCCGAATCAGCGGCCTGCACGTGCAAGCGGGTCAAACGGTGCGCCGCGGACAGGCGCTGGCGAGTTTGGAGAGCCCCGAGTTGGGAACACGCCGCGCCGCCGTCACGCGTGCACGTGCAGAGCTTTCGACCGCCGAGCGAACCTATCAGCGCAAGCAGAAGCTGGGAGCAGAGCGGATCGTACCGATGCGGGAGGTTGCCGACGCCGAGGCGCTGGTTACGAGTGCCGGCGCGTCACTGAGCGCGGCGGTCGCAGAGTTGTCGGCGCTCGGCGGCGATGCTGCGCGCGGCGAGGGCGGCGGGCTGTCGCTCACCTCACCGGTGTCCGGGACTGTGCTCGAGCGTCAAACCGTGCTTGGAAGATTCGTAGCGCCCGGAGACCTGCTGTTCCGCATCGGCAGCATGCAGACACTGTGGGTTACCGTCAACGTCTTCGAACGCGATGCAATCCGAGTTCAACCCGGTACCAACGCGAAGCTCGTGTTACCCGCGTACCCCGGCAAGTCATTCGATGCCGTCGTGGTAACGATCGGCCGTGAAGTCGACGATGCCTCACGTACGTTGCCGGTGCGGCTTGACGTGCCGAATCAGGAGCAGTTGTTGAGGCCTGGGATGTCGGCAACCGCGTGGCTACAAGTCGGCGCGCGCAGCGACAATCTGCTGGTCGTTCCGAGTGCCGCGATGCAACGGCTCGAGGATGGTTGGGTCGTGTTTGTGCCGGGCGGCCCCGGGGAATTCGACGTGCGAGCGGTCGGCCGCGGCCGCGATCTTGGCGACGATGTCGAAGTGCTGTCGGGCCTGTCTGCGGGAGAGTCCGTGGTTGTCGACGGAGCATTCCTGCTGAAGGCGGAAGCCGAGAAGTCAGGCGGTGGTGGTGACGAACATGGGCACTGAGCACGGATCGACCTCGATGATCCAACGGCTCGTCAATCAATCGTCTCAAAAGCCCGCCCTGGTTGCGCTGCTGACGATGGCTGGAGCGGCTGTCGGTGCACTGTGGTTGCAAGAGCTCCCGCGCGATGTGTTTCCTGACCTGGCAACGCCGGTCTTCAACGTGATTGTCCAGAACGCCGCGATGGGGCCTGAGGAGTTGGAGACCGGAGTCGCCATCCCGATGGAGGTAGCCCTTGCCGGCCTGCCGCATGTGCGGCGAATCCGCTCCAACAATCAACTCGGTGTGTCCCAAATCACGATCGAGTTCGAGCCCGATGCCGACTACTATCAATCGCGGCAACTTGTCGCCGAGCGTGTCGGACAAGCGGCCACGCAACTGCCGCCGGGGACCGATGCGCCGCTGCTGTCGAGTCTCACAGGGCGCCTCAATGAAATTCTCGAGTTCACGCTCGAGGTGGAGTCGGGCGCGGTCGACTTGATGACGCTGCGCGACCTAGCGGAATTCGAGGTGAAGAATCGCATCCTGGCCGTACCCGGAGTAGCCGCCGTCGAACGACTCGGCGGCTACCTTCGCCAGTTTCAGGTGCAACTCGATCCAGAAAGAATGGCGGTACGAGGAATCAGCGCGGGCGAGGTGCAGCACGCGGTCGAGAGCGCGAACGTCAACGCATCGGGTGGGTTCATCACGCAAGGATCGATCGAGTGGACGATACGTGCCATCGGCCGTGCCCAAACCGTCGAGGATCTCAGAAAGACTGTCGTTGCTGTCCGCGGGGCGAGTCCGGTGGCACTGGGCGATATTGCGGATGTGCGTGAGGCGCCTGCCGTCAGGCGTGGCCTGGCTCACCGCCTGAGTGGAGAAGTCGTGAGCTGTCGCGTCGCGAAACAGTTCGGCGCCGATACGGTGACCGTCGCGCGTGGCGTCCGGACAGCCATTGAGGAGCTTCGGCACGGGCTACAGCCTGGAGTTGCTTTGCGCGTCGTTTACGATCAATCGGAACTGGTACGATCTGCGCTCGGTGGCGTCGGTCGCGCGATCCTGCTCGGCGCTGTGTTTGTTGTACTCGTCATCTTCGGCCTGCTTTGGAATGTGCGAGCCGCGCTGGTCGTCACGCTTTGCTTGCCGCTCTCACTGGCGCTCGCTGGATTGTTGTTGAAGCCGGCTGGGGTGGGCCTCAATACGATGACACTCGGCGGTCTGGCGATCGCTGTCGGCTTGCTCGTCGACGCTGCGATCATTGTGGTCGAGAACATGGTCCATCGCTTGACGCGACAGGGGAGCGCGCGACCGCCGATGTTGGATGCCATGAATGCGGCCGTCGAGGTCGGCCGGCCGATCGCGTTCGCAACGCTGATACTCATAGCAGTATTCCTGCCGTTGTTCGCGATGACCGGGATCGAAGGCCGAATGTATCGGCCGTTGGCCGCGGCGGTGATTGCCGCGCTGTCCGCCTCACTTCTGCTGGCGCTCACGCTGGTGCCGGTCGTTGCAGCACGCCTCCTGAGAACCCGCGATCCACAGCAAGCGGAAGACGTGGCGTTGGTGCGCAAGCTGAAGTCCTGGTACGCACCACTACTGGGCAGATGTCTCGAGCGCCCCGGGGTCGTTATCCTCACGTCGGTGCTCCTGGCGCTAGCGGCACTGGCGGCGTCCCGCACGATCGGCTCCGAATTCATGCCCCAAATCGACGAGGGTGCATTCCTGTTGCAAACCGTGCTCCCGCCGGAGGCGTCGCTGGAAGAAGTCGATCGGATGAATCATCAGGTCGAGGATGAACTGCGCGCCATCCCCGAGATTGCCGACGTTGTTCGGCGCACAGGCCGTGCGGAGCGCAGCGAGGATCCGATGCCGCACACAGTCTCGGATGTATTGGTGGTGCTGACACCGTCACGCACACGATCGCTCGAAGCGATCGAGGCCAGCATGCGCGATCGCACGGAGCATGTGCCGGGCGTCTCAGTGTTGTTCACCACTCCCCTCGGGATGCGAATCGACGAAGGTTTGGGCGGTAGTCCGGCCGATATTTCGGTGCGCCTGTTCGGATCCGACATGGCTCAGCTCGCGGCACTCGGCGATCAAGCGCGCGCGATCATGGCCGCGGTCCGCGGCATCACCGACCTGCGCGCGGAGCAACTTACCGGGCTTCCACAACTGAAGATCTCGGTCGATCGCGATGCTGTCACACGGATCGGACTGACGCCTGGCGACGTGATTGAAGCGATTCGCGTCGGCATGGCAGGCGACGAGCACGCCGAAGTCTGGAATGGCCAGCGCCGCTACGATTTGATCGTGAAACTGCAGGATCACTGGCGCGGCAGCGTCGCGGCCCTGAGTTCGCTCTTGATCGATACGCATGATGGCCGCAAGGTGCCACTGGCCAAGCTCGCTTCCATCGAGCAGGCGTTTGGCCCGGCAGCGATTCGCCGTGAAGCCGGTAGTCGGCGGCTTGCGGTGGAAGCTGGAGTCGCAGGGCGGGATTTGGGAAGTACGGCAGCCGAGGTACGAGCGCGCTTGGCGGCAGAGATGACGCTTCCGGCGGGTTACTTTGTCGATGTCGGCGGTCGCGTCGAGAACCAGACTCGCGCCGTACGATCGCTCGGCGTAGCGATCGGCATCGCACTGCTCACGGTGTTCGTGCTGTTGTATATCGCGCTCGGTACTTTTGCAGAAGCGATGGTGATTCTCGCGACACTGCCGATGGCACTGGTCGGCGGGGTGGTGGCGCTGTTGATCGCGGGGGAGACCTGGAACGTATCGTCGCTTGTCGGTCTGATCGGGCTGTTCGGAATTGCGGTGCAAAACGGCTTGGTGCTCGTGACACAGTCGAAGAACCTGGTTGCCGAGGGACTGCCGATTGCCGACGCGATTCGTGAGGCCAGCATCGGGCGCGTCAGACCAAAACTGATGACTGCGGCTACCGCGACACTGGGGCTTCTGCCACTTTTATTACTTCGGTTTCACGGCACGGAGATCGAGCGGCCGCTGGCGGTGGTGCTTGTCGGCGGACTCGTGACATCCACACTGTTCACGCTGCTTGCGCTTCCGACGTTTCTAGTGCAAGTCAACAGATTCTTGCAGCGGCAGCGCGCGCGAAGCGAAGAATGACGATGGCCCGAGAAAGAGCCGGCAGCGTCAAGCGGGCGCTGCGACTCGAGGCACTGACAATCGCCTGGAACGTTGTCGAAGGCGCGCTGTGTGTTGCCGCTGCGCTCTCGTCCGGCAGCAGCGCGTTGCTCGGGTTTGGCGTGGACAGTTTTATCGAGAGTCTCTCGGCAGGAATTCTGGTCTGGAGGCTGCGAGCGGACGAGTCGACGGGCAACGTCGCGGAGCGCGAGCGCCTGGAGCGCCGAGCGCTGCGACTCGTCGGCGTTTCGTTCTTCGTGCTCGCAGCGGTCGTCAGTTACGACGCACTGAAATCGCTGTGGCTCGAGGAGCGACCCGAGGTGAGTTACGTGGGTGTGGCCGTCTTGCTGATCTCGATCGTCGCAATGCTATGGCTCGGTCGCGCGAAGCGGCGCGTCGCCGTCGAACTGAGTAGCCGTGCGCTCGCAGCGGACGCTTTTCAAACCACGCTCTGTTGGTGGCTTTCTGTCATCACACTTACCGGGCTCGCACTCAACGGGGTCTTGGGTTGGTGGTGGGCCGACCCGGCAATGGCGCTGGTGATGGTCGTGATACTGGTACGAGAAGGGCGCGAGGCGTGGCGAGGCGAGGTTTGTGACTGTCACGCCGAGTGATGGAGGAGGAGCGCGCCGAGCCTGAGTGCCGACCGTGAATCGTTCGGTGCGACTCTGTACTGGTGCCGCGATCGGGCAGGGGACAATCGCCTAGATCTCGCCTCGCCAGCCCGCCCCGAGCGTTTGGAATCGTCGGCGAATAGCCGCGATCGTTTCTCCCGGCAGTGCCCCCCGCTCAACCATCGCCACGTTGTGCTGCAAGTGCTCCACGGACGACGTCCCCACGATCGCGCTACTGACCTCGGGCCGATACGCGCTGAAGCGCAGTGCCAGCTCGTCCCACTCCAGCCCCGACAGGTCGTAGTCGAGCCCTTGCATTCGTTCCCAATAGACTTCGCAGTAATCACCGACAGGGCGATCGGCAAAGCGCCACGGAGCGTTTCCGAGCGGACGCTTGGCGATCACACCGATGCCGCGTTTGACGGCGAGTGGCAGCACGGTGTCGAGGCTGGCCTGGTCGAATAGATTCACCGAGCATTCGACCCCACCGAAAGCGCGATCGGAGCAGGCCCACGCCAAGGCATCGTTCTCGCCGGAGTACGCAGCGACGCGGAGTTTCCCCTTGTCGCGAGCCCGCACCAGCGCCTCGACAACGTCACTCTCTTGCAGCGTGCGCAGATCGCACGAGTGCAGATGGACGATGTCGATCAGGTCGGTGCGCAGGCGTTGCAGTGCGGCGTCGACTCCGGCTTCGATCGCTGCGCCTGTCCAGTCCTGCAGACCCGGGATGCCATAACCGACCTTGGTCGAAAGCACGAATTCGGAGCGTCGATGCGCGAGGTGTCTCCCGATCCGCTCCTCGCTCAGGCCGTAACCACGCGCCGTGTCGATCAACGTGACACCGAGATCGAGCGCTGTGTTCAGCAAGCGCGCGACACTTGCTTCCTCGAGGCGCTCGCCGCCGATCTGGCCGGCCCCCAATCCAAGAACGGAGAGGGTGAGTCCAGAGCTGCCGTACGGCTTGGTCTGCATTCAAACCCCGTACTCGGTCACGGCGGGTCGGGCGCAAAGACCGATCGATTGCTCAGGATCAGCACGAGCGTGCCGTTGGCTTGCGTGCCGGACCGCACCTCGATGAGATGAGATCCCGCATCGATCCAGAGTGTCTTCTCCACAGCGATCTTGGCCTCACTGCCGCTCAGGCTGAGCACCTTCGCCCCATCGAGTGTGACGGTGATCGGCCCGACCTTTTTGGGCTCGTTCGCCGCGCTGCTCGAAATCGAGAGGACATGGTTTTGTGCGATCTTGGGTTCGATCGGAACGGTGTGCGTGGAATTCGGTGGTGCGGCGCCGGGTGAGAACTCGAGAATCGCGAAGCCGACGACGACAACAGCTGCAGAGTTGGGGGAATCGGCTGCGCGTGTGCAGGTCGTCAGGCACGCGTCGAATTGAGGTCCGATGGCAGACAGGCACTTCGGGTAGGGCGGGGCTCGATCAGGGGCGAGCTCGCGGCAGTCGCGGATCTGTCCCGAGATTCGTCCCATGCACTCTGCGCCACACCGACGGTTTGCGTCTGCGCTGGCAACCAGCGCCCCGGAGTCGGCACACAGTACGAGCGCGCAAGCGACGCCTCGTACACCGATCATGGACCGCTCCAGTACCGTCGTTCCGTCCGCCCCACGGCGGCCGGTTATCGACTCACCGTCACCCTCGAGCACTACGCACCCGCTTGAACGAGGCGTGCCGTTGATTGGTTGCATGGCCGCACGCTCCGTTGACGCGCAGGTGGACTTTACAGCCTTACCTCGACCGCTCAATTGACTCAGGACAACGTCGCCCTCGATCGCAAGTCGCTCGTCCAGGGGAAGGTCGCTGGAAAGGCGGTGAGCGCGAGCCTGGTCAGTGACCGCGCAGCGCAGGGGGCACGATCGCGCCTGACGCGCCTCGATCTGGAAATAGACCGTACTATTGCCACCATCGCGGAGGCGGGCTTGCAAAAGGTGTGTCTCCTGATTCTGTGCAGTCTCGCGACGACGGTCGGCCACGCCGCCGACTCAGGGGTTGTCGCAGTTCGCACCTACGGTGTCAGCGATGGACTGCCCAGCGGCGCCGTGCGACAGATCCGTGTCGACTCGCGCGGCTTTCTCTGGTTTTGCGGTAGCGGAAGTCTTGCGCGATTCGATGGTCGCGAGTTCAAGTCCTACGGCGCAAGCGACTGGCTGCTTGGCGCATCGATCCTCGACATCATCGAGGACGTGGCTCACTCGACATATTGGGTTGGCACTAGCGATGGTTTGTTCCGGCTCGACACGCGCCGTCAATCACTGCCGGGAAAACTGTTCGAGAAGATCCCGCTGCCTCTCGATAATGCCGCGCTTCGATTGTTGCTGGATCGACGCGGCCGGCTATGGGTTGGCATGAGTCAGGGGCTCGCGCTCATCGACCAGCCGGATCGCCCGCAGGCTCGCCTCGTGATCCCGACTCATGGCCCCAGCGAGGCAATCTCCACCGTGTTCGCGCTCGTAGAGGATCTGGACGGCACTATTTGGGCGGGCACTCACTGGTCGGGGCTGTTCCATGTCGCAGCCGACGCATCGACGATCAAGAACTATCCCAAGAGCGTGCCCGGCTTGGACTTTATTCGTGATCTCGTGCTCGGCCCCGATCAACGGATCTGGTGCGCGTTCCTCGGCGGTGTCGCACGTTTTCACAGCAGCGCCGAGTCCTACGACACTCCGGTGGAACGAACGATCGAGCCACGCGACGGCTTGCCATCGATCGATACAGGCCGGTTCTGCAACACACCGACGGGCGAGCTGCTCGTCTCGTGCAGTGGCGGCGTCACACGTCTTCGTCAGGACACTCGCGGCAACTGGAACGTCGAGGTCGCCTGGTCGATGCGTCGAGGGTTGCCGTCCGACACGGTGCGCCCAATGGCGTTCGATCCGGCCGGCAACCTGTGGCTCGGCACGATCGCCCGCGGCGCGATGCGTCTTGATCCGCAGGGGTTCTGGCGTTTCCCGCAAGTCGAATCGGATGGCGCGAATCTCGTGGGGCTGATCCACGGCGCCCGTGGAGAAGTACGGGCGTTGGCCGATCTTGCTCATCGCGGTTATCGGCTTTATTCGCTGACCGATGATCATCCGCGCTATGCAACACTCACCCTTCCGAGCGACATCGACTATCTCGGTTGGGGCAAGCATCGAATCGCCCAGGACCGATCTGGCCACTACTGGGTCGGCACCGGACAAGGGTTGCTGGAGTTCGCGTCCGATCTGTCGGCTGCGTCGATGTCGAGAACGAAGCCCCCGCTTCGACGGTTCGACTCCACCCACGGATTGCCCGGCGACGATGTCTATTGGGTTGCGAGCGAGTCGCGCGGAGCGATCTGGGCCAGTGTTGCAGTGAAAGACCCCGAGATTTCGACCCTCGTTCGACTCGAGCCGGGGGCAACGAAATTCACAACGTTTCCCGCCATCATTGGCGTCCCGCCTCAAGAGCTAGCGACCTCGCTTGCGGAGGATCGCTTGCAACGCGTCTGGGTCTGCTTCGGCACCGGTACGATCGTTCGCTTCGATGGCGACAAGGCACCGACGCGGATCGATCTGGGCGCGCCACCGCTCGAGGCGGGCGACCATCAACTGTCTTTCGACGCTGATGGTCGATTGTGGATCGCATCGGGCCGGGCAGGGGTCAGGGTTTGCAACGACCCGATGGCCGCAACCGTGCGCTTGAACGAGGTTCCGGCGGCGCTCGCGGGACAATCGGTGTACTGCGTGGTGGGCGATCGTGACAAAAGACTCTACTTCGGGACCGACAGTGGTGTGGTGCGGCTCGAT
>CAZAHQ010000043.1:0-13398 GCA_964484415.1 uncultured Acidobacteriota bacterium
TGACGCGCCTTCCGCCGTTCCATGAACTGGTTGATGTACTTGGTCGACAAATCGCCACGAGCAAACTCTTCTTCGGCCAGAATCTCCGCCACCATCGGCAGGTTGGTCTTGATTCCTTCGATCACGAAGAAGCTGATCGCTCGTCGCAGCCGTGCGGTAGCGATCTCACGAGTCGGCCCGCGAGCAATCAACTTGGCGATCATCGAGTCGTAGTAGGGCTGCACTTTGTAGCCGGCGTACGCAGCGGTATCGAGGCGGATGCCTGGGCCTCCAGGGGCGTGGAATGTCGTGATCAACCCTGGCGATGGTGCGAAGGTCCAGGGATCCTCGGCCGTGACGCGCGCCTCGATGCTCCAACCCTGGATCGTCAGATCGTCCTGTTTGAAGCCGAGCGGTTCGCCCGCCGCGATCCGGATCTGCTCTTTGATCAGGTCCAAGCCGGTGATGTTCTCCGTCACCGGATGTTCGACCTGAATACGAGTATTCATTTCCATGAAGTAGAAGCTGCCATCGAGGTCCAGCAGGAACTCGATCGTCCCGGCGTTGCGGTAATTGACCGCGCGGGCTGCTTTGATCGCAGCGGCTCCCATCTCTCGACGCAATTCAGGCGTGAGCGCCGAGCTCGGCGCTTCCTCGATTACCTTCTGATGCCGCCGCTGGATTGAGCATTCGCGTTCGAATAGATGCACGACATCGCCGTGGTGATCGGCCAGGATTTGAAACTCGATGTGGCGCGGCTGCACCAGATACTTCTCGATGTAGACGTCCGGTACACCGAACGCCGCGGCCGCTTCTGTGCGCGCCGTGTCAAACGCGTTGGCCAGCTCTTCGGCTTGTTCCACCACGCGCATTCCACGGCCGCCACCACCTGCCGCCGCCTTCACGATCACCGGAAAGCCGATCTGCTCGGCCAGCGCTTGGGCCTCTTCCAGAGTCGGCAGTGCGCCCTCGCTCCCTGGCAGCACCGGCACGCTGGCTTCGATCATGGTGCGACGCGCTTCGGCCTTGTCCCCCATACGGCGGATGCTCTCGGGCAAGGGGCCGATGAATGTCAATCCGCACTCTCCGCAGATCTCGGCGAAGTGCGCGTTCTCGGAGAGGAAACCGTAGCCAGGGTGAACGGCATCGGCGCCGGTGATCTCGGCGGCGGCCAGCAACGCTTGAATGTTGAGATACGAATCGGCGCTCTTGGCCGGGCCGATGCAGACCTCTTCGTCGGCAAACCGAACGTGCAGCGAATCGCGATCCACATTGCTGTGCACACCGACCGTCTTGATCCCCAACTCGCGGCAGGCCCAGATGATCCGCAGCGCAATTTCTCCGCGGTTGGCGATCAGGATTTTCTTGAACATCGTTGCGCCGGCCTAGCTACCGGTCGGGCCGAATGCGAAACAGCGGCTCGCCGTATTCCACCGGTTGCGCGTTGTCCGGGACGATCTCGACCACGGTCCCTGAGATGTCGGACTCGATCTCATTCATCAGCTTCATCGCTTCGATGATGCAGAGTGTCTGCCCGGCGCTGACATGATCGCCGACGTTGCAAAACGCCTTCGCTCCCGGGCTCGTGGCTCGATAGAACGTGCCGACCATCGGAGAGCCGATCTCATGGAGTTTCTCCTCGGGTGGTTTGGCGACAGTGGGCGGAGCCTCGGCCGCAGGCACCACCGGCGCGACAACAACAGGCAGGGGTGCCAAGGCCGGCTGGTTCGGCGTGATCGCTACCTGCGCCATGCCGGGAGCTGTTTTGTTCTTCACGACGCGCAGCCGAAATCCCTCGAGTTCCAACTCGAACTCATCGAAGTCGGCCTTCCGAACGAAGTTCAGCAGCTCTTTGATTTCGCGGGCGTCCACCAAGTCCTCCCCAGTCCGGCCGGTTCGCGTGGAGGGTTGCTCCGCGAGCGACCGGGAGAGCGGCGGGATGCTACCGCATGTTTGGGGGAAGGGACGACTTCGGTACCGCCACTGGCCGCCAGGGTGCTGATTACGCCAGGGCGGCAGCCATTCGGCCCGCCAAGACCCGGGCCGTAAATCGGGCCTTCCCGGTCCAGGTCCGAGCTGGTACCAACAGCACCAAGAACATGTCGACGAGAGGGACGCGCCGGACGATCACTACGCCACGGTCGCCCTGCAGCATCCACTCCTGGAAGGCGCCGATCTTCGAGGCTGACGAAGCCCCGGCCAACGCGGGGATCGCGGCGACCACCTGGACGCCAACCTCCTCGGCATCCAGTGGCGAGGCGGTGATGCGGTGGCGCTCCACCAAAACACCGTCGGCATCGACCAACAAAACCTCGAGCGCCTCCGGGCAGAGCCGCGCAGCCTCCGCGAGGATGTCGCGGGGGCTGGCGGTCGGTTCCTGGTCAGGCGCTCGCAAGGTCACAACGTTTGCCGCTCATCGCGGTAATGGGCGTGTCGTGCGGATCAGCCGCCGCCGCCGCCGCAGGCAGACACCGCCTCGATCGGAATCGAACCGGTCGCGCTGACCGGTTCGCCACCGGCATCGCGTCCGGTGAACTTGAGGCGGATGGTACCGCGAGTTGCGGTACCGCTGCCGTCTGGCGGCGGTCTCCAGAACAAGATGATGTCGTCGGCCAGAACGGTGGTCATTCCGACCGAACCGGCCCCGTCGGCTGGAACCGTCACCGCCACGCCTTCGGTGCGGGTTGGCGGTGCCGGGCCGTTGGTCATTTCGTAGCGAACCTGCACCTGCGTGAAGACCGCATCGCTCCAGGTCGAGGAGCTACTGCCGCGAACACGCGACTGCAGATTGACCGTCTGTACCACCGACTGGAATACCAGCTCGTTGGTGCCGTCACCGTTGACGTCTTGCGGTATCCCGTCGACGTCCGCGCAGGCCGTCGTCGGGGAGACCGACGACACGGTAACCTGCGCTTCCGAGGTGCCCGGATCGTCGGTGGCGCTATTGCATGCGGTCATGAGTGCCAGTGCCGTGGCCGCCACTGCGCAGGCAGCGACGCGGCGCGAGATCGTAGCGAACATCGTGTCTCTCCTCCCGGTCTTCATCAGGACGCCTTGATGATGCGTGGGGTGATGAAGATCAGCAGCTCGCGGTTGCGCTGCTGCACGTTGCGCGACTTGAACAGCCAGCCCAGGCCCGGAATGTTCTTCAGCCAAGGCACGCCGGTGTCGCTCTTTCCTTCGTTGACGCTGTAGATGCCGCCGATCACCGTGGTGCCGCCATCCGGGATCAACACCTTTGTTTGTGCTCGTTGCGTGTTGATGGCCGGAACGTCGCCGACCGTGTTGACGAAGTCGGGCGAGTTGTTCTCCACCTCGACATCGAGCACCACCGTGCCTTCCGCGGTGATCTGCGGTGTGCACTTCAGGCGCAGCGAGGCCGAGACGAAGCGCACGTCGATCTCGGTCGCCGTGGTGCTGACGATCGGGATACGAACGCCCTGTTCGATCTCAGCGGTCTCGTTGTTCTGCGTCGCGATCTTCGGCGACGACAGGCGTTTGGCATAACCTTCGGTTTCGAGCGCATCGAGCGTGATGTCGAGCGTAAAGCTGTCCAGCACGTTCCCGAACGAGAATCCCAAGGCAGAGGCCTTTGGATTGCGCGGCAGGTTGAGGTCGTAATCGACCCGCGCGCGGTGCGGGAAGTCGAGGTTGGTTTGGGTCCCGAGTTTCGGATCGGCGATGGCCGAGAAGCCCCAGTTGATGCCGAGGTCGCGCACGAAGTCGCGCGAGATCTCGACGATCCGGGCTTCGATCATCACTTGCGGCGTTTCGGCGTCGAGTGTCGTCAACAGACGATCGATCGCTTCGATGCGCGTCGGGATGTCGCGAATGATCAAGGTATTGGTGCGCGGGTCGACAACCACGCGACCCTTGGGCGAAAGGATCGCATCGCGCACGACCTTCTCGATTTCCTTGGAGTCGGCGTACGACAGCGTGCGCGTGATGCTGACCGGAGCGCTCTCATACTCCTTCGCCTCGATCAGCGCCTTACGTGCCGAGGCCTCTTGCGCGAGCTTGGAGACCGGCGCCACGCGCACAACGTTGCCGTCCAGGATCATGTCGAGGCTGTTGTTCAACAGGATCAGCGACAACGCCTGATCCCACGGAACGGCGTCGACCACGATCGTGACCGCACCGCTGACGGCCGGATCGAGCACGAAGTTAAGACCGGAGATGTCATGGAATACGCTGAACACCTGCTTGATGTCGGCGTCTACCAAATTCAGCGAAATCGGTCGTCCGTTGAAGGCGCGACGTCCGTCCTCGATCGTCTTGGTCTCGAAGTTGGCGCGTGGAATCGAAGACGCCGCCTTGGGGGCTGCCTCCTCGGTTTGAGCCGGCGCCAGCAGCGGTTTGGCCGGGATCGAATCGTAGCTGGCGCGCTGACCCTTTTGCGATGCCTCAGCGGCAATCGCTCTGAGCTCGGCTTCATACGCGGCAGCAGTGCCGGATGAACTGTCGGTAGCGGAGGGTTGTGCCTCGCGCGTCGGTTCAGCCGTTACGGTGGCACGCGGCTGCGCGGCGGGCGCGTAGTTCGCTGGCTGCGGAGCAGGCCGCGACTCGGCCGGACTAGTGGCCGACGCCTGCTGTGGTTGCGGGCGCTCGTTCACCAAGGGTGTCGCCGCGGGCACGACGTCCGTCGTTGTGCTCGTCGTCGTCGCTGGCGTCGACATCGCGAGTGCGGTTGTCGTCGCTTGCGCCGGAGACTCGACCGACACGGGCTGAGACTCAGTCTGTGTTCCAGCCGCCGCCGTTGTGACAGGCGCCGAGATCGCAGACTGCGTCGTGACCGGCTGGCCGACATGAATGCGCAGCGACGAACCGTCTTGCTGGGCCGTCCAGCCCATCGCACCGGTCAACTCCATCACCACGCGCGCCATCGGATCGGGTTCGCTGCGGTATTGCCCCACACGCACGCGGACCAATCCGTCGTGATCGACCTCATAGCGATTGCGCGCTGTTGCCGCGGTCACGCCCGGCAGATCGAATACGATGCGGGTCGGATTCTCGAGTGTGAACACCTGATACGGAAGCGCTCCGTCTCCGGTGAGCACGACGTCGTAGCTGTCGCCCTGTTGTTCGTCGACATTGACCCCGACGAGTTGGGCTGCAGCACTCTGCCCGGCCGGCACACCCTGCGATGCTTGCAGTTGTGGACGATCGTCGGCAGCGCTGACGCCGGCGATGGCCGCCATTGCGACAGCAAGTCCCAGGAACGCGGCGCTCAGCTTACGGCGAAGCGGACGTTCCGTGCGGTCACCCCTGATCATGCGCCCTCCACGGAATCAGATTGCTCTTCATCCTTTTCTTCCTGCTCGTTCACCGGGTTGAGACGCTTGGTCACATCCCGATATGGCTTGATGCGGCGTGGGTCATCGACCTGCTGGCGAAACACGACGGTGCCGTGTGCCGGCTCGATTGACAGAACTCGTGCGTCGTAGACGGTATCGCCCACGCGCAACGTGTAGCCGCGATTGTCGGAACCGCGAAACAGGGCCACCGGATTGCCGCGAGGATCGACTGCCGTTCCCTTGAGCGCGATCTCCGCGACGGTCATTCCGGAAATCCCTTTGGGCCGCTTGCTGATGTCGACCTGTGTGGTCTTGATCAACGGCTCGAACGGATCACGCCGGCCGGCTGCGTCGTACGTGAAGTGCGTGCCGGTAACCACCGACTCCGCATCCTTCTGAATCTGATCGATGACTTGATCATTGGCCGTCGCAGCGGCGTCGGCCGGCGGCTTTGTCTGATCTTCACCAGCGGCGACCGGCGCAGGGCCCGCGATCGCCACAGAAAGAAGCATGACCGAGGTAACCGCCACCGCGGTCATGTGTACCGACCGCACGATCGTCATGTGTCACCTCCCGGCTGAGCGGCCGCTTGCTGGTCCGCTTCCTCCCGATAGATGTAGGTCTTGGCGGTGAACGTTGCCTTGATCGTGGCCCGCACGGTCTTGTCGGAGTTGGGCTGCATCTTCACATCCTCGACATTGATGATCCGTGCGTATTTGCTGACACGATCGAAGAACAGCCCGAGCTGGTGATAGTTGCCGATGACTTCCATCTTGATCGGTTGCTCGCGCAGGAATTCCTGCTCGGCCAACGACTGCGGATTGAAGACGCGCAGATCGAGATTGGTTTGGTCGGCCAGGCTCTTGATCCACTTCAACAAATCGCCCATCTCCGGTTGCGTGGGCAGGATCTGCCGCAAATCGGTGAGCTTGCGCTCGAGCCCTGCGATGTCGCGCTGCAGTTCTTCGAGCTTGGCGTAGGCCTGCTTACCCTTGCGGATCTCGGCTTCCTTCTTCTCCAATTGATCGGCCAGCGCCGCAACCTTGCTCTGTTTCGCCGACAGATCGGCGGGCGCCATCTTGAACTGGAGGAAGATCAGGCCGACGCCGACGGCCAGCGCCGCTCCAAGTTGTCCCATCGGTGGAAGATTCTTCAGGTTCATCACTCACCCCCTCGGCTGTTCTGCGGGCGTCTGCTGCGGCGCCGCGCCCGCTTCACCGGCCGGGGCCGGTTGCTTGTCGCTGGGCGGAATGAATTTGCAGGAGAGCAGGAAGCTCACGCCCTCTGGCGCACGTTGCGTGATGCCCATCGTGACGTCCGAGAAGAACGGCGAGTCCTTCAGGTTGTTGTAGAAGTTGGAGACGGCGTTGTATGTGGTAGCGCGACCCTTGATCTGAATCGCGTTGCTCTTCTCGTCCATGCCGTCGAGCCACAGAAACTCGGGGAGTTGGCGGCTGACCTGATCGAGCAGGTGCACCGGGACACTCTGGCGGCGCTTGAGGTCGGAGATCACCTGCACGCGCAACTCCAGGACCTTCTTCTTGGCCTGGTATTGGTCGATCGTCTGCAGCGCTTTCTCGAGCTCTTTCTTCTCTTGGTCGGCGCGCGCGTTGGCTTCTTGCAGATCGCTGATCTGTCCGTTGAGCGCGACCCACTTGTAGCCGATGTAGCCGATGCACCCAAGCACGATCGCCGCCGCCAAGATCCCTGACGCACCCGCGCCGACCGAGAACTTGCTGAGCGCCGATCCACCCTGCTTGGTTGCAGCTTCAGGGGCAGCCTTGCGCGTTTCGAGCAGATTGACGCGAATCATCGATCACCCACCTTCCGTAACGCCAACCCAACAGCGACCGCCGCATCGGGACCGGCGTCGCCGAGCTGATCTTGAATTCGCGAGGGGAGCTTGACCTTGCGGAATGGATCGAGCATCTCGACCCTGGCTCGGAACTGAGCACCGAGCGCGTCGCGCAGGCCCGGCAGGCGCGAACCACCGCCCGCCAAGAAGATCGCCTCCAAGGGATGTTCCGATCCGGCGAACGCCTTCACGAAGTCGATCGTGCGTTGGATCTCGTGGCACAACTCGTCGTTGACCGAACTGAGAATCTGCGAGACCTGATCGCCCGACACGCCGTCCACCGTCTCACCGCGCTTGCAGGCCTCAGCCTGATCGCGCGACAGGTTCAACTCTCGCTGCAACGTATCGGTGTACTGGTTACCGCCGATCGAGATGTCGCGCCAAAAGACCGAGACGCCGTTTTGCAACACGGCGATGCTGGTGACCGAAGCTCCGATATCGATCAACGCTGCGGATGCCGGCATCTCTTCGCTGTAGTTGGCTTCGAAGCAGTTCAGCGCGGCGAACGTTCCGACGTCAACCACCGTCGGCTCGAGTCCAGCCTGCGTGATGACCGAGGTGTAGTCCTCGATCTTCTCCTTGCGAGCCGCAACCAGGATCACGTCCATGTTGCCCTCGCCCGCCAGCGAGGAGCCTTTGAGAACGTGATAGTCGAGCGACACCTCCTGGATGTTGAAGGGGATGTACTGCTCGGCTTCCCATCGGATCTGCTCGGCCAGTTCGGCTTCGCTCATCGTGGGCAGATTGATGCGGCGAATAATGACCGCCTGGCCTGACAGCGCCGTCGCCACCTTGGTGTGTTTGATTCGGTGGTTGGTCCAGATCCGGCGCAGAGTGTCGACCACCAACCCGGCATCCATGATCGTGCCGTCGACGATCGCCTCTTGGGGCAACGGTTCCTTGGCGAGAGCCGTGACCTCCCAGCCCCGCCCTCGACCGAGCTCCTTGAGCTCGACCACCTTGATGGAGCTATCGCCAATATCCAGCCCCACCAACTCCTTGGACCGACCGAAGAGCATGAGGTTCCTCCGCGTCGGCACTGCGGGAGGCAGCCGTTCCGGGGACGGGGCGAAACTAAGCGATAAAGCCGAAACCGGTCAAGGCAGAAACGAACGACTACGGGCCATTCAGCACGACAGCGAACGTTCGTTTGTGTCCGACTGCTGTTTCTCTCGCCTCTCTCACCCCGGCCCGAGCGTCCTCTCCACTCGTGCCGTACTGCGCTCAAGACCTTTGGGCTCCGGCGCCTCGGCATGCCGGATCCTTGGGGTCACCTGCGGCCGAACTTAGGTCCCGGAAGGGGGCAGTGGCAAGATTCCGGTTAAGACGGTCCGGATTTCCTTTGACCGCCCGGGATGGCCCGGCTAGAATCCCGCGTTTTTCGTCAGACGCTTCACGGTCTTCGGAGGTTGGGAAAGCCATGGCTCGGATGTGCGATGTTTGCGGCAAGAAGCCGATGTTCGGCAACAAGATCAGCCACGCTAATAACGTCACCAAGCGCCGCTTCGATCCGAACTTGAAGAAAGTGCGTGTCATCGATGCGGGCGGGGCGCATCGGCGCGCCGTGGTTTGCACACGATGCTTGCGGTCCGGAAAGGTACAGAAGCGGGTTTCTTAGGCGCTTTTTGGTTCGATCCTGTTGCCAAACGCCGGGCAAGCCCGGCGTTTTTCGTTTTCGCCGAAACTCTTTTTTCGACAGAGCGAATCTTCTCGCAGCAGCCTGACTCTCGTGAGTCGAAAGGAGCCGGCGATGAGCGGATTACTTCCCAGAAACGAAGCTGGACTCGATCGAATCGTGCGTGTTGTGGCAGGTCTTCTCCTACTGACGCTGACGGTTGTCGGTCCCAAAACCCTCTGGGGCCTGATCGGGATCGTACCTGTGGCGACCGGGCTGATCGGCAGTTGCCCGCTCTACACACTGCTAGGCATCTCGACGTGCCCACTCGAGAATCGCTCTACGAGCGGTTGAACGATCAGCCGTTGCTGCAGCTGACCGCGGTCGGCGATCGGTCCGCTTTTGGGCCTATCGTCGAGCGTCATCAAACGGCCGCGCTGCGGTTGCGCCGCCAAGTTCGGCACCAACCGGTGGACGATGCCTCGCTCGAAGAACCGGGTCCGCTCGCCCGATTGGGGGGCAGACTCACCCGCCGAGTCGTACCAAGCGGCAGACGATGTGCACCGCCTGCGCCGCGCACTGCAGCGACTCTCTCGATCGAATCTTGCCGCATCACGATCGACAAGCTGTCCAGGAGCACGTGGATCGCTGCAACGCCCGCCGGCAATTCGGGAACACGTTCGCGGCCGTGATCGATTCGCTCAACTCTCAGCGACGCGATGCGGAGGAACTGCCTGCCGATACCGCGTTGCGGCTCCGCGAGCGACTCAGCCTGTCGCTCACACCGCTGTCCTAGGGCATCACTGCGATTACCTCGATCTCGATCAGCGCATCTTTCGGTAGCCGCACGACCTCCACCGTCGAGCGTGCGGGCTTGTGATCGCCAAAAGTCTCGGCGTAAACCGCGTTCATGGCGGCAAAGTCGTCGAAGTTCTTGAGAAACACGGTGGTCTTGACCACATGACCTAGGTCGCTGCCGGCCGCGGCCAACACCGCCATCAAGTTCTTCAACACCTGTCGCGTCTGCGCTGAGATATCTCCAGCCACCAATTGGCCGGTCGCCGGATCGATCGCCACCTGTCCGGCACTGAACGCCAACCCGCCACTGACGATCGCCTGCGAGTATGGGCCGATTGCCTGCGGTGCCTGTTTGGTATGAATCGCCTTCATCGCTTTGATCCTCTCTTGGCTATTTGATCTGTCCCGCGGCCTTGGCAGGGCTGATCCGTTCGACCGCGTAAACCCCCTCGATCCAACGAATCCTTTCGATCAGCCGCTCGACCTGGCTGCGATTCTCGACTTCGGCCACCAAGCTGATGATTCCACGGCCGGCTTCATCGACGCCGGCGTCCGCGTGGCGAATGTTGATCTTGTCCTTGTCCAATACTTGAGCGACCTGCGCCAGCATCCCCGGCACATTGCGAGACAGCACGCGAAGCCCGACTTCAAAACGCGCGTCGACCTCACCCGGCGCCCAATCGACCTCGATCTTGCGCTCAGCGTCGACCAACAGTGCTTCGAGATTGGGACAGTCTTCCTTGTGTACCGACACGCCGCGCCCGCGGGTAATGTAGCCCACGATCGCATCGCCCGGGATCGGATTGCAGCAGCGCGCGAGCACCAGCAAGGTGTCGCCCATCCCGTGCACGAGCACTTTGTCGCGCCCGCGCGTGAAGACCTGGGTCACTTTCTTCAGGATCGATGGCGTCGCTTCGGTGGGCGATTTGGCTTGCGGTGCCACCAGCTCGACGAACTGATGCGGCGTGAATTTCCCGTGCCCCAACGCGACGAACAGGTCGTCCAGTGTCCGCACCTTCAACTCTTTGAGCGCCCGCTCGCGCACGTCATCGTGCAGCGACTTGAGCGAGATGCCGCAGCGGCGCAGCTCCTTGTCCAGCAGAGACCGCCCGAGTTCGAGCGAGCGTTCGCGCTCGATCGTCTTGAGATACGCGCGAATCTTGCTGCGGGCGCGCGTTGTCTTGGCCAGTCCGAGCCAATCGCGGCTCGGATGATGATTGGGCTGCGTCACGATCTCGACGATATCGCCGCTCTTGAGCTCGGTTTTCAGCGGCAACAGGCGGCCATTGACACGCGAGCCAACGCAGCGGTGACCGACCTCGGTGTGGATCGCATAGGCAAAGTCGATTGCGTTGGCGCCGCGCGGCAGGTTCAGCACGCGCCCTTTGGGTGTGAAGACGTAGACCTCGTTGGGAAACAGGTCGATCTTCACGAACTTGAGAAACTCTCGCGAATCGCTGATGTCCTTCTGCCAGTCCATCACCTGTCGCAACCACTGCACTCCGGCGACCTCGCGGTCGGTCAATCGCCCTTGCTCCTTGTAGCGCCAGTGAGCGGCGATCCCCTGCTCCGCCAGCTCATGCATCTCGACCGTGCGGATCTGGACCTCGAATGGATACCCCTTCTCCGACATCACCGTGGTGTGCAGTGACTGGTACAGGTTGGGCTTGGGCATCGCCACGAAGTCTTTGAACCGTCCCGGCACCGGTGGCCACAGCGAGTGCACGATGCCGACCGCGCCGTAACAATCTTTCACCGACGCGCAGAGGATCCGAAAGGCAACGACGTCGTAGACCTGTTCGACGTCGATCATCTGCGACTGCATCTTGCGAAAGATCGAGTAGACGCTCTTGATCCGCCCCGTGATCTCGGCCTTGATCCCTTGATCCGACAGTGCCTGTTGAAGTTTGGCCTTCACCTCGTTGATGAGCGATTCGACGATCGGGGTCTTTTCTTCGACACGCTTGAGCAAGGACTGGAACTGGGCCGGATCGGTATAGCGCAGCGACAGATCTTCCAGCTCGGAACGGATCGCTCCCAACCCCAACCGATTGGCGAGCGGGATGTAGATATCCTGTGTTTCGAGCGCGATTCGCCGCTGTTTTTCCTGCGGCATCCACTCCAAGGTCCGCATGTTGTGTAGGCGATCGGCCAGCTTCACCAACATCACGCGAATGTCGTTGACCATCGCCAGGATCATCTTGCGAATGTTCTCGGCCTGGCGCTCGGCGTCGGAGGCGATATCGAGCCGGCTCAACTTCGTGACGCCGTCGACCAGACCGGCCACCTCTTTGCCGAACTTCTCTTCGATATCCTCGACGGTGATTTGCGAGTCCTCGACCGCATCATGCAGCAACCCGGTGGCAACCGTGGGGATGTCGAGTTCCAGTTCGGCCAGGATCAGCGCTACTTCCAGCGGGTGAGTCAGATACGGTTCACCCGAACGCCGAACCTGGCCGCGATGTGCCATGGCGCTGTAGACGTAGGCCCGGCGGAGCAATTCCACGTCGGCGTCGGGCCGGTACTGAAGCACCTTTTGTTCAATGTCTTCGAAGCGAATCACGAGGGCCGGGCCCTGCCTTTAGCCCGTGGCTGATTATACGGGTGCCCCAAAAGAAAGAACGGGTGCCGGCGTGAATTGCCGGCACCCGTCGACGTGATTGCGCTCGATGCGAGTCGTCAGGCGCGGGCCTTGGTGGGGACATCCTTGCGAACGGCGCGATCGGCCAGCCAGTCCTTCCAGATCACCAGCACTGGGCTGGCGATGTAGATCGACGAATACGTGCCGACCACGATCCCGATCGTCATGACGAACGCGAACGGATTGAGCACCGGGCCCCCGAACAGATAGAGGCACAGCGCCGACATGAACACCGTCAGCGAGGTGATCACAGTGCGCGAAAGCGTTTGGTTGATGGAGGTATTGACGATCTCGGAGAGGTGTCCGCCGCGATTGCGGAGATTTTCGCGGATGCGATCGAAGGTCACGATCGTGTCGTTGACCGAGAAGCCGACCAGCGTCAGGAACGCGGCCACCACCGGCAGATCGGCCTCGTAGCCGAATAAGATGAAAAGCCCCAGGGTTGCAATCACGTCGTGCGCCAACGCCAGGATCGCCGCCAAAACCCAAATGAACTGAAACCGGACCCAGATATAGATCAGCATTCCGACCAACGCGCCGAACATCGCGTACATCGCTTTCTTGCGCATTTCGGCCGAAACCGAACCTTCCAGAATGTCCTGACTACGAACCGCGAAGGGTCCAGCAAACGACTTGCTTGCGATCCACGACTTGGCTGCGTCGGGCAAGCCGGGCACCGCCTGCGCTTGATCCAGACTCGAAATCAGCCCGCCGTTGTTCTTGCGCCATTCCGATACCTGCTTGGCCGCTGTCTCAGCGCTGGCCTGGTCCAGTCCTGCGTCATGCACCAACCGGTCCGCCAGAGTGACTTGGTCGACCTCGTTGATGTCGACAAGACCACTCGCCGCCTTCTGTTTGGCATCGTCGGGACGCAGCGCCGCCACGATCTGTTGTGCCAGATCGACATGGGCGGATCCCTCCGACTTCTCCGGCAGACCGACCCGGATCGAAACCTCGTCCGGTTGGCCGCCGAACGTCGTGGCGCCGGCGACACGCAGTCCGGCCGCCTCGAGTTTGTTGCGTAGATCGTTCAGATTCACCGCCTGCGGGTACTTCAGAACGATCTGCGCGCCGCCGGTGAACTCAACCCCCTTGGCAATGCCGTTGACCGTGACCTGAAACAACCCGTGCAGAACGAAGACTGCGGAGATCGCCATCCACAGCCACTTCTTGCCCATGAAATAGATCTTGGTGCCTTTGAAAAGCTGCATGGCTC
>CAZAHQ010000044.1:0-13263 GCA_964484415.1 uncultured Acidobacteriota bacterium
AAGCGCAGTACGATTCGCGGTCAAAGCAATCAAGACGACGGCTTCACGCCGCGTGGCGATGCCACGGAAGCGACGGGAAAGCCGTTCGACACGCCGTACCTCGCGCGCTTCAGCGCCACCGTGCATCTGAAGCTGCTGGTGTTCGACGCGAAGGACGGCAAGCAACTTCACGACCTCGATAACTCGGCGACAACGCGCGCGGAGTTTACCGGCGCTGCCGCCGGTGACAGGACGGTTCCAACACGCGAGCGCGCGATCAAGACTGCTGACGGCAAGGAAGCATCGCCGCTCACCGCCGCGCAAGCAGCAACACTGCAGCGCGAGTGGGATGCGGGCGGCGGTCGCGCGATCGTGATGCCGGTGCTGCAAGGGTTCATCCCCGAGTTGCGGCCGACAATCGCCACGGCGCTCGTTTTCAAAGAGGGCGCCAGACAGTAACCTCGTGCGGCGCTAGCTAGGCACGTCCCGCCCGATGACGATTTTGCGATTGGCGGTGCGACTTTAGGACAGTCAGCGACATTTGTTGGCGGTGTCCCAGCATAAGGCACGGTCTGAGCCCTACACCACGCGGGCTCGCGAGTGTTCGCTTTCGAACTCTGTCCTGATAACAGCTCAATCGACTTGGCGGCCCGCGCTTTGCATCGTAACCTCCCGCATGCTCTTTGGCTCTGATGCTTCGGCTTCGTCAGCGACTCACCCGACATCGCGACGCAGTCGACGTGGAGACTACTCATGAGAAGAGTCTTGCAATTGGTTCTCACCGCACTGACGGTGCTGGGAGTGGCTGGGGCGTTCATCCCCTCGGCGATGGCTGACGATGAAACCGATGAGGTTTCCGTTCGGCTAGAAGCGCCGCTCGATCAAGTCGATTGCACCGCGATGACGGTAACCGTGCTCGGACTTTCGATCGATATCAAGAATGCGCAAATTCTGAGCGACGAGGACGACAACAACGACGAAGAGAGCGATGACTCGACTCCCATGGCTGTTGGGTGCGACGCGCTTGTCGTCGGTCGGTCGGTCACATTGAAACTCACAAACGACGCAACGCTCACCGCGACCGAAGTGGAGCTGGGTGAAGCGGGCGACGATGACGACCAGGAAGTCGAGATCGTCGCGCAAATCCAAGGCATCGACCCGCTCACGTCCACGATCCAACTGTTGGGGCTCTCGATCGACATTAGCGACGCAGAATTGGAAGGCTCGGAGGATGATTCCGAGCGCGATTGTGAGCTTCCGATCGACGTCACCGACCTGATGCTCGGCCAGTTCGTGAAGGTTGAACTCGACTCGAACTTGCTACCGTTGCGCGCGTCTGAGCTGCGAATCCTCAACTTCGCGAATCAAGTGCAGGTCACGGTGCTCGCACCGAACGGCCAACCGATCGCTGCCGGTGACATCAGCGGCGTCGCGCCTGACGAGTTTCGAGTCGATATCGTTCAGAAGGTCCGCGTACAGAAGCAAACCAAGAACGGTACCCGTCAGGTCGTTCGCCGCCTCACCTTCCGCGGCTATGGCGATGGTGCCTTCGTGCTCAGCGGTTTGCCGACTGGTCGCGCGAAGATCGTGGTGACCCGCAGGAGCGCGCCTTCCAATCGTGGGCAGGCTCAGGTCGAGGTCACGGCGAATTCGATGCAACAGGTGAATGTGCGGTTGCGAAAGAACTGAATGGGCTTGGGGCGCTAGACGGCTTGTCCGTCTGCGTACCAGTAGTGAGAGATAGCTTTGCAGAGCGGTCGTCAGGAGCCCTGACGGCCGCTCTTTTGTTCAAGAGCTCGTCACGTGTGGTTGGATTACGCCAGCAGTAATCGCTCACGCGGCTCGTCGTCGTCCGAAGTTCTTGTCACGATAGCCGCGGCACTTTGTCCGGGTCCAACCAAACCATTGGCCCGCCATCGATCAGTAGTCCTTCGGTCTCCATCGCTCGCAGTTCTGTGGAGACCTCCGACCGCAACGCCCGCTTTCTTGCCAACAACCCGCGATCTTCCGCAACCGCGCGCAGCAGCGCCGCGCGAGACATCTCGCCGTGCTCACGCAAGAGAGCAATCACGAACTGACGAATGTCGTCGCGCGATTCTTCGGTCACGCCCGCGACTGCTCTACAGACGTCACTTGGCCGCAGCGGGGACCTTCTTGGAGTCCTCGATGAACTTGGCCAGGCCTTGCTCGGTGAGCGGGTGCTTGAGCAGTTGGTTGATAACACTGAACGGGATCGTGCAAACATCGGCACCGATCAACGCGGCCTGAACGACATGCATCGGATGCCGCACGCTGGCCACCAAGATCTCGGTCTCGAAGCCGTAGTTGTCGTAGACGGTGCGGATCTGCTGAATCAACTCCATGCCGTCGGTGCTGACGTCGTCGAGCCGGCCGACGAATGGGCTGATGTATCCGGCACCGGCCTTGGCGGCGAGCAGCGCTTGCAATGGGCTGAAGCAAAGCGTGACGTTGGTGCGAATGCCGTTCTGCGTGCACCACTTGATCGCCTTTAGCCCTTCCGAAATGATCGGGATCTTCACCACAACGTTCGGATGCACCGCGTGCCACACCTTGGCCTCGGCAATCATCCCCTCGTAGTCGACCGCGAAGACCTCGGCGCTGATCGGACCATCGACGATCTCGCAAATCTCTTCGATCACTTGGCGATAGGGGCGGCCGGTCTTGGCCACGAGTGAGGGGTTGGTGGTGACGCCGTCGAGCACGCCCATTTGGGCCGCGTCGCGGATCTCTTTTATGTCGGCGGTGTCGATGAAAAACTTCATAGGGCCTCCGGTCGGCAGGGAAAGGTAAGGCGGTGTGGCGATGAATCTAGCGCAACGGGCGCGCTTCGGGTAAGGCCTGGTCCCATTTCTATTGCCGAGAGGCTGGTACGTTGACCCTTCCACGACGACGGGGGGTTGTGGGAGTCCAGGAACGTGGGACGCGCAGCACGTTCTGTTTTGGATCGGCAGCGTCCTTGCCGGCGGCGAACCCCCACGCCAGGGGGAGCGATTCGCCCTGGTGGAACAAGCGAGACTCAAGCGCCGGATCGATGCTGGTGCTGTGATGCTGGCTTGACGCGATCGCGCTACGCCGTCCACCACGCCAAACCGAAGAGCGCAATGATCACGGCGCAAATGACGATCCCCTGCAGCACCGAGAAGTTCAAGCTGAAGTACTCCCGAAAGTCCAGGAGCGAGGGCTGAAATCCGAGCAAGTTGACTTTGTGGCCGCGCATCGCGCGCGTGAGCTCTGCCAACTGTGGATCCCGACGGGCCGCGCGTGCAGTCTGCAGAAACCCTGCAAGATGGCCAAGCGCAAACAGCACGGTGAGAATCAGGCCGCTCAGAAACAGGCGCGTTGCAAGCAGGATTAGGGCCTCCGCACGAAGCGTTTGTGAATCCTGCCGCGTGCGCCTCGCCGTGGACGCCAAGGCCGCCACCTCTCTCTCGAATTGCCTCAACACCTTGAGCACGTGCCCCGGTGAACCGCATCGGCGCTGTGTACTGACGGCTCGGCATGCATCGGAAACCGAAAGCTCTTGCTTACGATTCGAGGCGCGCATCGCACCGAGAGTAGCGCAATTCCTGGCCTCAATTGTGACGACGAGCGACAGCGACCCGGCCGAGAAGAGGCTTGCCCGACAAGTGCCTTGCCGGAGCAGGCTCGCTTCTTACAGGTCGACCGGGGCGATGGAGTCGTTTGCGAGCGCCCGATGCAAGACGGCTTTCATTTTGGCGAGCGTGAACGGTTTTGGAAGGAAGCCAGAGAACTCCTCATCGGTGAAGCGCGTCACCACATCTTCCTCGCTGTAGCCGCTCGACAAGACAATGGGAAGCTCGGGGCGCAGCCGGCGTAGCTCACGATAGGTTTCTTCGCCGCTCATCTGCGGCATCGTGAGATCGAGCAACACAGCAGAGATTTTGGCGCCCTGCGCCGCGACGATTTCCAGCGCATGACGCCCATCCTCGGCGGACAGCACCTCGATACCGATCGACTCGAGCATGCGCGTGCCGGTCTCGCGGACGCCTGGTTCGTCATCCACTATCAGCACACATCCACGGCCTCTCCATACTGGAACAGCCGTCTCGATTGAAGGCGCGACCTCGGCTGCTCGCAGGATCGCCGGGAAAAGCACGCGGAATATCGTCCCCTTGCCGACCTCGCTGTGAACGCTGAGCGTTCCCCTATGACCACGCACGATCCCCAAGACCGAAGCAAGGCCAAGACCGCGCCCTGTGAATTTCGTGGTGAAGAATGGATCGAAAATGTTGGCGAGTTGATCCGCCGCAATACCACAACCTGTATCCGCGACCTCCAGGTAGGCGTATTCGCCCTCAGGAAGAGCGTCCCGCAACCAAGCGTTGGTGAGGTCCGCGCGAGTGCAGTGCATCGCGCCCGTGGAAATGGCGATGACGCCGCCGTGATCGCCGATCGCGTCGGAGGCGTTCGTGACCAGGTTAAGGATGATCTGGCGTAACTGCGTGACGTCGCCTTCGATGTTTGGCGTCGTGACAGCGAAGTTGAATCGCATGGTCGCATCTTTCGAGATCGCGACCTGGAGCATTTGCGACATTTCCTCGACCACCGCTTGCAGATCCACGCGTTCGACGACAAACCGGCCCCGACCTGAGTAGGCGAGCATCTGCCGGGATAGGTCCGCCGCGCGCTCCGTCGCCTTCTCAGCCCCAAGCAAGTATCCGTGAATCGGCGAGGAGGCCGGGATTCTCGTCAGCGCCAAACCGATATTGCCCATGACAGCAGTGAGCAGGTTATTGAAGTCGTGAGCGATGCCGCCGGCCAGGACACCGAGGCTCTCGAGCTTCTGCGCGTGCCTGACTTGCTGATCGAGCTTCATCCGCTCGGCTTCGGCTTGCTTCTGTTCGGTGATATCCAGGATGAGCGCAAGAAAACCGGTGACCCGATCATCCGGGCCGACTCGAGGTACATACCGGCACTCGAACCAGTAACTCTGCCCAGCGGGAGCGGCGTACTGGACTTCGTAGCGCACGAACTCGCCTGCCAGCGCTTTGTCGACGAAGGGCCGCATCTCTTCATAAGCCGCAGGTGTGTGCATTTCACTGAGGCTGCTCCCTGTGATCTCTGCGCGCGAGCGTCCGAACCACTGCTCGTAGCTTCGACTGATGAGTTGATAGCGTTGATCCGCGTCCACAAGCGACACGTAGCCCGGTACGGCATCGACAACGAGTTGTAAGGCGCGAATGGCGGCCAGGCTCTCCTGCTCGGCAACTTTGCGAGCCGTGATGTCGGAGAGATACCCCTCGATGTACATCAGCTCACCTGATTCCGAGTAAACACCCTGCGCTTGATCCCACACCCACTTGACCGCTCCGGACGCGGTTCGAATTCGATACTCGTTGCTGCACGGTTGTCGGTTGGCGAGGTTACGCTGGCATTTTTCCCAGATTGGCTCGACATCATCGGCGTGCATGAGCGAGCCGAGGGTGATCGTGCGGTTGCCGATCAGATCTTCCGGCTGGTATTCGGTGAGCGCGACGCAGCCTGCGCTTACATAAGTAGCCGTCCAGTCGGCGTCATTTTCGCATCGGTACACCATGCCGGTCAGATTCTTCAGCAGCATGGCGTAAGCGTGTTCGCGTTCTGCCAGCGCTTCCTCGACTTGCTTTTTGGCTTGAATCTGCAAAGCGAGGCTAGCGAAATCGGCCATGCTTGCAGCAAGCGACTCTTCGTCGGCATGCCATCGCCGCTGCGGCCCGACGTGCTCGTGGCAGATCACTCCGACCATGCGGCCGTTGAGTCGCACAGGTGCATCGAGCATAGAGGTGATGCCGAGCGGGGACAGGTAAGAACCCGAAAACTCAGACGTACGCGGATCCCGATGCGCATCGTGAGCTGCGAGCACACGCTCACCGGCAAGTGTCGCAAGCGCCTCGAAGTAGGCGGGATAGTCTGACGATCGCAGCACGAACCCAGCCGAGTGTTTGTCGATGCTTCGCTCGAAGAGTTCAGTACAGCGAGCCTCGGAGGACCTCTCGTCGAAGAGCCACACGCTGACCCGTTCGCAGTGCATCGTGCGAGCGGCGCATTCCGAGATGGTCTTCAAGGCTGCGCCCAAATCAGCCTTGACAATCGTCTCGCTCGTTGCCAGTTCGACCAGAGCCGCGTTGTGCTGCTGCAGACGTTGAGCACTCTCGCGTAGGGACTGTTCCGCCTGCCTACGCTCTGTGATATCGCGCGTGATGCTCAGCGTCGACGTAGCGACGCCGTCTTCATCTCGCAGTTGGGCCGCATGTGACTCCAACCAACGTCTTGTGCCCTTCATCCCGATAATTTCGAACTGCAGCGTACCGCTCTCCCCCCTTCTTACAGCCTCGAGAAATGCGGCGTAATCGTTACGATGTTCCGGCAGCAGGAGTTGTGCCACGGGCTGGCCCCGCACTTGGGCAAGCGAGTCCGCTTCGATCATGCGAAGGCCTGCCGGGTTTATGTCGAGAAATGTGCCATCCGGACTGACGATCGTTACGCATTCGGGCTCGGTTTGTATGATCGCGCGTAGATACCTCTCGGTCGCACGCTGCCCCCTCGTTTGAATCCGTCTGAATAGCAGAAAGCTACCGAGTACGAGACTGGCGATGAACGCTACCGGCAAGTACTCAACCATCTGCATGTCTCCGTGCGGAGGTTGTGTGGACTACTCTCACCCTTGGCCCTGTCAGGATTCCGAATTGAGCGAATCATACTCCCGGCAGTCGTCGCGGCTTCGAAGTTCTGTGCGCCCACACTGGGGAGATGGCGACAGACCCCACGTGCGTGACGAAAGACACAGTTTCGCTGGTGTCGAGTGATCGAACGTGACCGGAACGGTAAGCGGCTGGAGGCCGGCGAAACCGAGCGTGGCCCTGCGTTTCCGAACAGTTGCAAGACCAGAGCTGCTCGATGGGTGGGGTGGTGAACTTCAGGCCGTACGTACCTCGGCGGCGATCAAGGCCGCGTTGCGTTCTGTCGTAAGGGCGCTCGATGGCACGACGTAGACGCATCGAGGCGTCCCAGCTACGCCGCCCACCACGCCAACCCAAACACGATTCCGATCAGCAAGCAGGCAACGATCCCTTGAAGTATCGAGAAGTACGCCGACGTTGCGAGCAGAAGCACCATTGCGATGGCGTACGCCAGCGACAGTTTGCGCACTGCTGCCATCTGGTCGTGTGCGATCGATAACGCCAGAAACCCCAGCGCCCCAGCGAGCAGAAGGAGGATCGAGAAGTTCAGACTGAAGTACTCTCGAAAATCCAGCAGTGATGGTTGAAACCCCAATAGGTTGACCTTGTAGGCGCGCATGGCCCGAGTCGCCTCTGCCAGATGCGGATCCTGTCGGGCAGCACGCGCAGCCTGCAGGAACCCCGCGAGGTGCCCGAGCGCAAACAGCACCATCAGGACCAGTCCGCTCAGAAACAGGCGCATCGCGAGCATGGTTCGGGCCTCCGCACGGTTCGTAGCGAATCCTATCCCTTGCGCTTGGCTGTGGAGACCGGAACGGTGGCCCCTGCCTCGAGTTGCCTCAGCACCTTGAGCACGCGTCTTTGCTGCGACTCCTTCTTCAGCGTCTTCAACCGCGCCTGGATCGTGCGTCGGAGCACGGCCCGGTGGGCCTCATTCCTGATCTGGGCGGACAGCTCGGCGTACATCGGGAACTGGTTGTCAGGGGATCTCGTCAACTGTTCAACCAACAAGGGCACGCACTTTTCCGCGTACGGTTTCATCTCGCCTAGCTTGGCCAGTATCCCGACCGCGTGATCGCGCGTGATTACTGAGCCTTTGTTCGCGACGGCTACGATCTTCGGAATCAGCGCGGACACCGCTCGAGGATTCTCCGCGGCGATCGTATCCAACGCGATCATCGCACCCCAGACCAGCCGGTTATGTTTGCTATCGAGCAACTCGCCGAAGGCATTGCAGTAACCGGCGATCAGGCTCGGGCTGACCTTGCCGACCTCGTAGAGCACCTTGGTGCAATCGCTCTTGATACGCCGCTCGGAGTGACCAAGCGCCTGAACGAGTTCGGCTACCGCCTCACGATTGCTGTGCTGAACGATCTCACGCGCCAGCGCCTGGTTGGGTCTTTCATCGCGCCGTCCGAGCGCACTGGAGAGCCTGTCGAGTACCGTCACCTTCGATTCCAGCGTTCGAGCTTCGGGATCTTCCTGGTGAATAACCCGGCAAGGAAACCGGGAAACCCAGCCTCCTTGATTTTCCCCTTCACCCGTTCTTGCATTTGGCTCACCGTCACATCAGGCATGGTGAAGCGGCCGGCCTCATAGCAGTGCGAGCAATACATCGAGCTTCTCGTGCCATCGACCTCGGTGCCACCGCCCTTCTCGTCACGGCGCAGCGGCATGCCACACGACTGGCAGTCCTTGTAGTCCTTGGCTTTCGTCATTGACCCCTCCCGCACCACCCTCGAGATCGGTGGTTGCAGCAATCTACACATATTGCTATAGATTGCAACCATGAAAAACACCGATACTCGGACCTCGCTGTTCGGGATCTTCGTTAGCGTCGGCGTCAAGCTGACCGCCGGTCAGGTCATCGCGCTTGCCGCTCCGCTCGGGATATCTGCCAGCAACGTCAAGAGTCACCTTACGCGGCTTGTCCAGGAAGGAGCGCTCGATCGTTCGGGCCCCACTCGCCAAGCCGAATACGCCCCAACGAAGAGTCAACGCGGAGTCGTTGAAGGGATCACCGCAAGGTTGCAACAGCACCGCGACCCGGAGCCTTGGGATGGCGCATGGATCATGTTGACGCCGCGAGTCGCTGGTAATCGTGGCGAGCGGGAGTGGCTGCGGGCGTCATTGTGGTTCGATGGATTCCGAGCGAGCCCCCGTACGGCCTCGCTCGGAGCCTATCTCCGACCTGCATGGCCTAGGGCTTGGGCCCTCGGCCGCGCGCGACAGTATCCGGGAATCTGTGTCGTCGGCGCGCTGCTGGAACCACTGGGGTTTGTCTTGCTCGAGGAGATGTACGAACTCGACGAATTCAATCGCCAGGCACGAAAGCTCGCCGACTGGATCGATGGAAGAGCTGTCCCGCGGGATCCCGGACGTGCATTCGCCGAGCAGTTGAGGACAGGCGGGCGAGTGACTCGATTGATCAGTCATGATCCACGATTGCCCGCCGTGCTGTGGGGGCAGCGCACCGGCCTTGCTGACCTGGTCGGCGCGTGGGCGCGCTTCGAAGCACGGATCGCGTCAAAGGCCGGGCGGTTTGTCGCTGATGTGATGGCCTCCTCGTGACACTCGGCGCGATCACACACTCGACGTAGCGCGCGCGAAACTCCGAATCCGATGCTGAACGATCGAGTGCTCTGCTTGCCGCCGCGCGAGCACGCCGGGTGCAGCTTTCTGGCCCATGCGGGATGCCGCACGGAATCCTCGCTGGACGACGCTACTATCTGCGGGCCGTACGCGACGCATCGGCGTACGTTTCTGGACGGTCGTTGGGCGATTCCCCGGGGGTGCTTCCATGCGCGGCCGTTTGTCGTTGGTTCTTATCAGCAGCTCGATCATCTGGAGTGCGCTCGGAACCGACGGCATGGCTGCCGCACCGGCGAGTTGTCGCCGCGTTTTGCCGCCCACTGGCTTCGCAAGACACCAGTTCGCTGATCCCGACACCGTCATGGCTTACGCTCGGATCGGCCGCGACGGTGAGCGAGGCGTCGTGCTCGCCCGAGTATTTTTCGACGAGGTCACCGGCAACGCCACGTATCAACTGCAGCGGCTCGCAGCAAGCGGCGACGGAGATCTGGCGGTCGCCAGCACTACCGACCTCGAACCTCCATACGTCGATGCCTTCGTGCGAGCTCTGGTAGTACAGGATGTCGACGGCGATCGACTCGATGACGTGGTCGTGACCTGGGCAAACCCATACTCGCCGTCCGCATACGCGATAGCAGATCTCTACCTCGGTGTGAGCGACGACCCGCTGCAGCTCGCGATCCGCGAGTACCTTGGTTTTGCCCCCAAAACGGCTGATCCAGTGCTGGGGGACTTCGATGGAGACGGGATGCACGAGCTCGCCTTGCTGTGGAAGGAGTACGACTACAGCTACCCCTTGCTCAAGGTCCTGAAGTACGCCGCCGGCACGTGGACCCCCATCGTCAATCGATTCGCGGAGGTGTCGGGCACATTCGGTCTTGCCGTCGTTGATCAGAACCAAGATGGCGTCGATGACCTTGCCCTGTTCGATCGCGACATCGCCTTGGTATGGTGGGGTGCCTCCGACGAGCCGCTGCAAACACGAAGTGAGCTGAGCCTCGGATTCAGCGCGCTCGAGTTTCGCACCCGTGACTCGAAGATCGTTGCCGTGCAAGGGTGGATCGAACCGATCTACTGGTACTTCGTCGAAGTGCACTGGGAGTCGTTGCACGAGTACGGGCCCGAGTTGCAAGAAACCTGGTCGCAACCGATCGAGGCGCCGTTTGCCGGTCTTTATCCATCGCTCGATATCGATGGCGATGGACATCAGGAGTTGCTGCAAGGAATCGACTACGGTTTGTACTACTTCTTGTACCGCGGGACTCAGGTTCGCTGGGGCGCAGATCTTGGCATCGACGGCGATGGCCCACGTCTGGGGACGCCGAGTCCGCCAATCGCTGCGATCGATCTTGATAACGATGGAACTCGAGACCTCGTAACCGCAGACATGTGCTCGATTACTCAGCCTCGCCAGCGAGAGAACCACGATGGCGCACTCTCGACCCCGTTCTACGACGCACAGCGTTGGGATGAACCATACGGATACACAGCGGCGGGGGATTTCAATGAGGACGGGCTCGACGACGTGATTGCGCAGACGCTGTACGACGATCATTCGGCGATCGGGCTGGCGCGTGGAGACGGCGGCTTCGAGCTAAGGGAATGGCCAGCGAGTCCTTACGATCTGGTGTTTCCGATCGCAGTGGATGTCGACCAGGATGGGCACCTCGACCTGATATCGCAGTACGACACACTTCGAGTTGCGTACGGCCGCGGTGATGGGGAATTCGACCTCACGGACGTGGGCACCTTCAACACCGGTTCGCGCGTGTTTGGCGACGTCGATGGTGATGGTGATCTCGATGTCCTCGACTGGCGTCGAGATAGCAGTGATCGTTTCAAAACGCTCTTCGTGTTGGTTAACGAAGGCCGTGCCTTCCGCGAAACCGGACCGCTCATCCAGCTCAAGAGCCGCGGATGGGACGTTGGTTGGCCGTCGGCCGATCTCGATGGCGACGGCCGTGCGGATGTGCTCGTAACCAAACTCGACGTGCTCGAGCCGTCTCGCGAGCGGATCTTCTGGATTCGGTCACTCCCCGACGGCACCTTCGCGGAGCTCCGACCCTTCCCGCACGATCAACTTGGTCCCAGTCACTCCATCAATCTCCAGGTTGTCGACTTCGACCTCGATGGCACCGATGATCTGCTCGTCGACGACATCCGGACTTTCATAGTCGTTGGAGAGTACGTCTCGCTTCGCTCCAATGGGCGCGAGCTAAAAACCGTATGGCGACGCGATGCGCGCGAGATCAGCAAGTGGCGGGCACGCGTCGCCGACGTTGACGGCGATGGTCGGCCTGATTTGATCGCCGGAAACGATGACGCGTATTTCTACCCTTCGTATCAGAGCACCGTCTGGCGCGGCGATGGGCTCGGTGGTTTCGCACCGCTTGGCGCAGCGGCGTTTGGCGTTTCGCCTGGAGCCGTGGGGCACTTCCGCCGGGGCGCGGGCCTGGACATCGCGCGAGTCCGCCTGGTCAACGCGACGATGGCGAACCTCGAGTTGTTCTTCGGGGAAGGTCGTGTCAAGTCGGCCGATGAAGAGCCACCCAGTGTCGAAATCGCGATCGCGCCGGTGTTCGACCGCACCAACGAGCCGGAGCGCTTCGACGGCCGTTGGCAAGTGACAACCATCCCGATCGATGACTGCGATGATCGACCCGTGATCGAGCGGCGCGTGGTCGCGCTGCTAGCGTTACCTCTCGCCGCACCGACTCAGTTCCAGCGCGGCTCGCGCCGCGAGATTCGGATCTTCGAAGTGCCCGGGAAGGAAAGCGAACGAAGCGTGCTGTTGATCGGCCCAGACGAACTGGCGATGCGCAGCCTGCTGGCCCGTGGGCGGCAATCGGGCGGTTTCGAGTTCGAGCACTGGGGCACGCCGCTCGACCTCGCGTCGACCGCCGCATACGGCGTCGAGCGTGGACCGTCCTCACCGAACAGTCGACTGGTGCAGCGATTCTCGTTCGACGATTCGGGCCGCCTGATCGCCGCGACGCAAACCCACAAGCGTTACGACCTTCAACTCGAGGTGGCAGCTCGAGATCGTGCCGGCCATCACGGTGTGACGCGGGCGGGCTTCCAGGTGTTGCGGCGCGCGGCGCTCGATGCGTTTTGTCGCGAAGGCGTGCTGGATGCATCGCTCTGTCGCTAGACCCCGAAGGCGGTAACCGCGCGATGTGATCCGCTCGTGTCGGGCGACCGGTCGACGATTGGCGGCCGACCACCTTGCGACAGGAGTGCACTGCAGCGCCCGACAGCGCGTTCGTAACGACAGAATGCGACGCAGGTGAAGGCGTCGCCGCTAGGGGCAGGCAGCGCTGAGGCGCTCGCCGCCACTGCTGTCCTGACCGTAGCTTCCCACCGCACAACTGTTGCGTGCGCGAACCAGGTACCACGCCGCGCTCCCGGCGCTCGGCACACTCGAGTCGATGACGCTGGCTGCAGCCAACTGCGTCGCGACACATGTCGACGATGCGGTGCTCACCGGCAACGTCGAGGCAGATCCACGCAGAACGTCGTGTGTAGTGCCACTACCGGCAGCATACGTGCCCGAGATCCAGTTCAGTGTCGTGCGATCGGCGGCAAGCTCCAACTCGTCAATCTCGCGTGGAGCACCAGTCACACTCGCGTTGTTGGGCGCACAGTCGCAGCTATCACCGGCGCCATCAGCATCGGTATCAACGCCCCAGTACCCGCCATCACGAAAGTACTGTCCGCCGCCCCACACCAACAGTTGCCCGTTGGCCCACGCAGTGCTGGCTCCGGTGCGCGGCGCCGGCGGCGCGTTCACGTTGGTGATGGTGGTCCAGTTGTTGTCGACCGGATCGTAGATGCGCCCTTTGTTCTTCTGCTCGTAGTTGTTGATCCCCCACGCCAACAGATGCGTGCCTGTCCACACAGGTGTGTTGCCGATGTATCCGTCGACACCGCCGTTGTGGGCCATGGGACTCCAGCGGTCCTTTGCAGGTTCGTAGCGCGCAGCGGTGGGAAT
>CAZAHQ010000045.1:0-13079 GCA_964484415.1 uncultured Acidobacteriota bacterium
GATCTCGGCCATTTCCTCGATCGGCTCGAACGCCACGACCGTTGCATTCGGTACCATCAGCAGCACGCCGGCGGCGCCGTAGCCGAGACCGACGCCGAAGGCCGCAACCACCTGCGGTTCCTTCCCCTCCAGCATCAGCACATCCGAGTACGGTTGAATCGGGTCGTGCATGCGCACTCCGTCGACAATCAACGTTGGGCACAATCCCTGGTCGTCGTCTCCGGGAACGATTGTCACGGTCGGGCGCGGCTGTGGTTGCTGTGTCTGGCTCATCGCAGGTCCTCCCGGGCAAAGCCGGTACCTGCCTACTTACAAGAACCGTGCCGCCACAAAACCGTCCCACTTGTGTTCAATACAGAGCGATCGATGACGGATGTTTGACGCTGTTGGTCGCAGAGATTCAGAAAGACGACGCTTGGACTAGTGGCGAAGACGCGAATAGAGCAGCGCCGCAACGGTGCACGCCACCGCCACCGTCAGCCACACCGCCGCCGATCCAGCACGGTCGTAGATCGCGAGCCCAGCGAGCGGTGACACGATGAACGCAGCGCTCCACGCCATCGGATACAGCGCCATCACGCGGCCCTGTTTGTCGGGTGGGGCGACCGCCGCCAGGAAGGCGGGAACCGATGGAAACAGGATCATCTCGCCGACGGTCCAGACGATCGTGCCGCAGGCAATCGACCAGGCGTCGAACGCCACCGCATAGAGTGCGAACCCCGCTCCCATCAACGCGGCGCCGAGCGTCAGTGTGCGTCGATGCGACCAGCGTGCGGTCGCGGCGTTGAGCGGCACCTCGAAGGCGACGATCAGCACTGTGTTGAGTGTAAACACCAGACCAAGCGCATAGGTCGGGAAGTGCAGATCGCGCGTGAGGTGCAAACCCAGCACCGCTTCGCATTGGAAGTAAGAGCACGCAATCAAAAATCCACCAGCCAGAATCAGTGACAGCGCGATCAGCAGTGAGCGGCCCTGCAGTCGTGGCGATTGATCGACCGTCGGCATGTCGCTGGAAGCGGTGAGTTCACCAACGGCACCCTTGACCGGAAACGAGGCGATCAACAACAGCGACGCCACCAGGCTGGTCAGACCGTCGACGATGAAGATCGAAGGAAACGAAACGGCGGCTAGGAAACCGCCGGCTGCCGGCCCCACGCTCATTCCCAGATTGATCGACAGACGCATCAACGCGTAGGCCGGCTTGCGCAACGGTTCCGGCGCGCTCTGTGCCATTGCGGTCAGCGCCGCCGGTCGAAAACCCTCGGCGCAGAGCGACCATGCCACCGTGGCCACCAGCACATGGACGAACGTGTGCGCGAGTGGGTACAGACACAGTGCGGCTGCGGCAGCGATCAGCGTTACCCGCAGAACCGCGACCGGACCGAAACGATCACTCAGGCGTCCCGATAGCCAACCAGCGACGAACGCAGTGGCGCCGTAGACCGACATCACCGTTCCGGCCTGCGCGGTGGTGAAGCCGCGCGGGCCGGTGAGGTAAAGCACCAGATAGGGGAGCGCCATCGTCCCCACGCGATTAGCAAACGAGGCGATACAAAGCACCCACACGGCGCGCGGCAGTCCGCGCAGGCTGGCCCATCCGCGAATCAGCATTGGCCGCAGAGCATAACAATCGCGCCACGGGGCTGCCCTGTGTGTTGCTAGACTCCGCGATCCGGAGACCAAAATCGTGGAAACACCTGAGACTGCCTCGCTGCCCGAGAACGCCTATCGCCCGCTGAAACAGGGCGAAGTCTACGAGCCGATGATTCCGGCGACCGAGAACCCGCCGCAAGGAACCTTCCGCGCGATCGTCGCTGGGCTGGTGTTTTGCGCGATCTTCTCGGTGGCGGCGGTCTATTCGGGCCTGAAAGTCGGGCAGGTGATGGAGGCGGCGATCCCGATCTCGATCCTGGCATTGGGACTCGGCAAAACCTACCCGCGACGCTCGCATCTGCTCGAGAACATGATCGTCACCGGCGTCGGCGGTGTGTCGGCTTCGGTTGTGGCCGGCGCGATCTTCACGTTGCCCGCCTTGTACATGCTGAAGCTCGACCCGAACTGGTTTCAGACCACGTTCATCTGTGTGGCAGGCGGCTGCATGGGTGTGTTGTTTCTGCTGCCGCTGCGACGGTACTTCGTGCGTGAGACGCATGGCGAGCTTCCGTATCCGGAAGCGACGGCGATCACCGAGGTGCTGGTTACCGGCGAGAAGGGGGGTTCACAGGCCGCACTGCTGGTGCAGTCGACGGTCTTCGCCGGCATCTATGATTTTCTGATCACCTACTGGGGCAGTTGGCGCGAGATCGTCAACCTCCAGTGGATTCCGGTCATGAAGACGCTCTCTGAGAAGGCACGCATGGTGGTGCAGTTCGATGCCGTCGCGTTCATCTTGGGACTCGGCTACGTGATGGGACTGCGATCGTCGATGATTCTCTGCGCCGGCGGCGTGCTGTCGAACTTCCTGTTGGTGCCCTTGATCTACTTCGTGGGGCAACACTTCCCGGACATGGCGGTCTATCCGGGCACCAAGCCGATCGCGGCGATGACTGCCAACGAGATCTTCCGAAGTTACGTTCGCTTGATCGGTGTGGGTGCGATTGCAACGGCGGGGATCTTCGGGATCATTCGCTCGATCCCCGTGCTGATCGGCTCGCTCTCGATTGCCATCAAGAGCTTTCGCAAAGGCGAGGCCCACGATGCGGCTCGGACCGACGTCGACCTGCCGGTGATGACGATTCTGGTCGGCGTGATTTTGAGTGCGCTGGGTGTGGCGATCTTCTTCGGCACGTTGCAGACGACACTCACGGTCTTGATTGCGGGACTGATCCTGACGCTGTTCTTCTCGTTCTTCTTCACGTCGGTGGCCGCCAACGCGATCGCCACCACGGCGCGCAATCCGGTCTCGGGCATGACGATGCTGACGATCATCATCTCGTCGGTGGTGCTCCTGAAGTTCGGGCTTTCGGGTCAGACCGGCATGTTCTTCGTGATGGCGATCGCCGGAATGGTCTGCACGGCGCTCTCGGTCAGCGGTCAGACGATCACCGACCTGAAGGTCGGCTACTGGTTGGGCGGCACGCCGGCAGTGCAACAGAAGGTCAAGTTCTACGGTGTGATCGTCGCTGCCGCGGCCTCGGCCTTCACCATCTGGATGTTGCCCAAGGCGGGGTACTACTTCGGAGAGGGTCCAGCAGGCGCCCCCTCGACCAGCATCCTCCCCTCACCGCAGGCCGCCATCATGAAGACGCTAGTGGAGAACTTCATGAATCAGCAACCGGTTGCCTACCTGTTGCTCGGTGTCGGCGCGGCGCTCGCCGTGGTGTTGGAAATGCTCAAGGTTCCGGCGCTGACGTTTGCGTTGGGTATGTATCTCCCGCTCGAACTCAACACCCCAGCGTTGGTCGGCGGTTACCTGCACCACTTGGTGACCACACGCAGCGAGCGACGAGGCGGCGAGTCCGGTCGCGCCATGCGCGAACGCGGCGTGGTCGTCGCCTCCGGCATGATGGCAGGCGGTGCGATCGGCGGCGTGTTCGGTGTTCTGTTGCGCTTGTTGCCGGAAGGGTGGCTACCGACCCGTTTCACCGAACTTGCACTGGCCGACCCCAAAAAGAGTTTTGTGCCGTGGGCCACGGTCGATTGGGCCACCGAGTCGATCGCGTTGATCGGGTTTGGTGCGCTGTGTGGCTACATCTGGGTCAAGGCGCGAGGGCCCAGGTAGCCACGCGATGCCGGCCACGCAACGCGGATCAAACGACAAGCCGCATCACGAATGAAAGGCGCGGATGCCGACCTACCGTTTGGATCTCGAGTACGAGGGGACGCGCTATCACGGGTGGCAGGAGCAGAAGAATGCTCGCACGGTGGCCGGCGCGCTACGCGAGGCGCTGAAAGCCTCGGGTATCACCGTCAATGATTTGATGGGGGCCGGCCGGACCGATCGCGGCGTGCATGCGCTCCAGCAAACGGCACACCTGCGCACGGCGCGTTCACTTCCCGAACTGACGCACTTTCGCCGTGAACTCAACGACCTCGTCCCCCCGGATCTGCACGTATTGAACATCACGCCCGTGAGTGAAACGTTCCACGCCCGCCGCGATGCGCAGCGCCGCAGCTATCTCTATCAAATCGTGACCCGCCGTTCGGCCTTCGCTCGGCGCCACTCCTGGTGGGTGAAGTCCTCGCTCGACGTTGCTGCGATGACCGGCGCGGCGGCTTTGCTGATCGGCCGGCACGATTTCGCGCTGTTGTCGGAGCCAGCGCCCGAGAAGGACCTCAGCACGATCGTGGTGGTCGAGGAGGTCTCGGTTCAGCAGCATGAGGCGGCTGTGCTGATCCGCATCTGTGCCTCGCATTTCCTCTACAAGATGGTGCGACGGACAATCGGCGTGCTGGTGAAGATCGGCACCGGCCAACTGCAGCGCGATGATCTGGTGAGGCTGCTTGCGATGCGAGCGCGCCGCGAGCTGACTGCGCAGGTGGCCGAGTGGACCGCGCCCCCCGCGGGGCTGTTCTTGGAACGGGTGATCTACGCGGAGGATCCTCCGTTGGGTCCGGTGCGCGCCACGCTGCCGGTGGCGTGCGAGGCGGTCATGAGCCCACCAGACAGGCAATCCAACACGTATCGGCCGGGGCTGACGTCACGCGACGAAATACGCCGTTCCCCGTCCCCGCCTTCAGGTCGGTTCCCTCCCAATAAACGTCGGCGTTCTTGAAGCCAGCCTCGAGCAGCAGCTCGCGCAATTCGGGCAGTGTCCAGAGCCGCCAGTCGTAATGGAACGCGTTCTTGATCTGGCTGCCATCTCTGAATCGGAAGTGAATCGCGAACACCGCGCGATAGTTGGCCGGGTCGAATCGCTTCTGCTCCCACACGTAGCTGAGGTTGCGACTGATGCGACGCGTCTCCTCGCGCGCTTCGACTTGTGTGTCGCACCCGCCCAGCACGTCCAACACGAATACCCCTTCGCGAGCCAGGTTCTTTCGCGCTGCCTTGAAGTACTTCAACAGCAAGGGGCGCGTTTGAAACACGCAGAAGGAGAAGTTCGCGGCGACCACGACATCGGCTTTGGGAGTTGGAACGGTCAGCACATTCCCCTGGATCAACTGTACGCGTCGACGCTGCGTCTCGGAGAGTGCCAACAAGTTGTGTTGCGCGCCCCAAGCCAGGACCTTGGCGTCCAGGTCCACGCCATACGCGCGCCGACCGGTGTGCGATCGCACCCACTCGCATGCGACGAGGCTGGTGCCGCAGAAATCCTCACGCAGTATCAGCGGACGCCGGCCAAATCGTTCTCGGAAAAGGCGGTCGTACATCTTCACGTCGGGCCCCGGCTGCTGCACCGACTGCTGATAGAGGACTTGAGGGTCGGAACGCGAGGCAAGCGTCTTTGTTCGCGGCATGGGGCGGGATTCTGCCATGCTCCGACCGCTGACCGGCAGGGCCGGTCCGCTGAACTTGGGTTATCTGGTGCGAGCGATCGCGGGGAATAGACTCCCGGCCGCTCGAAGGAGGGGCCTGATGAGCACATCGACCAACGCGGTGTCGCACAGTGGCATCGCGGTCCGCGGTATTCGACATACCTATCCGGGCGGCAAGACCGCATTGGATGGAATCGATCTCGAGATCGGCACCGGACTGTTTGGCTTGTTGGGACCGAACGGCGCCGGCAAGAGCACGCTGATGAGGATCATCTGCACGTTGCTCGTCCCGACCAACGGCAGCGTTACGGTGCTCGGGCACGACACCGTGCGAGAACGTGCGACGGTCCGTGAGAGCCTGGGTTACCTACCACAGGAGTTCTCGGCGTGGCGGCTGCAGCGCTGCGACGAGGTAATCGACACGATGGCGCGTCTTGCCGGGATGCGCGACAAAGCGCAGCGTGCCAAGCGGGTAGCCGAGACGCTCGAGGCGGTAGGACTAACCGCAGTGGCCGATCGAAAGGTCAAAGCGCTCTCGGGTGGAATGGTGCGACGACTCGGTGTCGCTCAAGCGCTGGTGCATGATCCGCCGGTCATCGTGGTGGACGAGCCGACAGTCGGACTCGATCCGGAAGAGCGGCTGCGATTTCGCCGCGTGATGGCACAGCTGGCGCAATCGCGGGTGATCGTGTTGTCGACACATATCGTGGCCGACCTTGGGGGCACCTGCACCGACCTCGCGTTGATCGACGACGGCAAGGTCGTGTTCCGCGGAAGCCCCACCGAGTTGGTGCGCAAGGCCGCAGGGCGGGTGTTCGAGACGGTGCTGCCGGTCGGTGGTGAAGAGCGGCTCGATCCTCGACAGTTCGAGATCGTCTCCAGCGTGCCCGAAGGGGTGGGGAAGCGCGTGCGCTATGTCAGCGCCGATGGTTCGGCGTATCCGAATTCCGAACCGGTCGCCGAACCGACGCTGGAAGAGGGGTACCTCGGGTTCATGGCGGCCCGAGGAAGAACAGCGGTGGCGCTCGGCCACGAGGAGGCATGATGCGCTTCGATCGGATCTGGGCGATTGCCTCGGCGGAGGCTCGACTCACGCGCCGGCTCGCACGCTTTTGGATCTTCCTGATTCTGTCGGCGGTCGTTGGGGCCGCGTTCTTGAGCCTGTATCTGTTCTATCACTACTGGTCGTCGACTTCTGCGACCTTGGCGCTCTTGAATCCCCGGTTCTTGTTGGGCGTCGTGGGTGGCTTCTTTCTCTTGGGTTACTCGCTGGCGGTGATGTTCTTGGCCTACGAGGTTCGGGCTCGCGATGAGCGCGAGCGTGTGGCCGAGCCGTTGGATATCCGCCCTGTTTCCAACCTCGAGTTGATGTTCGGCCGGCTGATCGGAATCTTGATTCCGTCCTACATCGGGATTGCCGTGATCGTGTTGCTTTTCTCGGGCATCTCGGCGTTGATCGACGTCGGCTTCGAGCCAGTGTCGATGCTTCTCTACCTGACGATGGCGACCATTCCGGCGCTGGTGTTCTTCATCGGTTTGACCTTCGCGGTCAGCGTCGCCGTGCGCTCGCGAGCGATCTCGGCGGTGGTCTTGCTGGTGGTGCTGGGCGCGCTGTTCATGGTGATCTTCGGGATCATTCCCACCACGTTCCGAAACTATCCGTTGTTCGATGTGGTCAGCCTGTTCTCCATGGGCACGCCATCGGACATCCTGCGTTGGAGTGTCGATGGCGCGGGTGTGCTGCATCGCCTCGGAGTCTTGTTGCTAGGGATCGGTCTCGTGATGCTTGCCGCCGCGCTCCACCCGCGGCGCGATGACGGCTCGCGCGGGCAACGTCTGGGGCTGAGCGCCGGGTTGGTTGCGATCGGTGCGCTCGCCATGACGGCGCCCGTGTTGCGAACCTCATCGGATCTGGCCAAGCAGGCGCAGTGGCGCAACGCCCACGCGGCACATGCTGCAGAGCGTGCGCCCGACGTACGCTCGATCGATGCCACCGTACAGATCGACCCTCCGTCAGGCCTCACACTCGAGGCGACGATCACGTTCGCGGCGCCTGCCGATCACGAATTGAGCGAGGCGCTGTTCTCACTCAACCCTGGCTACAGCATCGACAATCTGACTGTCGGCACCACGGGTATCACACCTGACTTCGACAATGGGCTGTTGACGGTTGCCTTGAGCCCGCCGCTTGCCGCCGGTCAAGAGCGCACGCTGACACTCAAAGCACATGGCCAACCCGAACGCGACTTTGCGTATCTCGATTCGGTCCGCAACCCATTCACCGAACCATCCACCAACGGGCCGTTCTTCCTTTTGGGATATCGGCCGCTGTTGTACCAACGCGGCTTCGTGGCCTTGATGCCGGGCGGCTTCTGGCTACCAGCGGGCGGCGCCGCCGTTGCAGCCCCGGGTACCGGCGAGCGACCGGGAGACCCATTCCGTTTGACGTTGAAAGCGACGATTCCCGACGGTTGGAAGGTTGCTGGACCAGGCAAGCGACTCGGCGACGGACGCACGGTTTCGTGGGCACCGACCGCGCCGGTCGAGAGCGTCGCGCTGGTAGCGAGCCGTTTCGAATCGCGTGAACTCGACGTCGATGGCACCCATTTCGAACTCCTTCTGCACACGACTCATGCCAAGCAGTTCGAGGTCTTGTCGATCGCCAAGAGCGAGCTCGAGAAGAAGCTCAAGGAGAAGCTGGCCGAGATGAAGAAGCTCGGCCTCTCCTATCCGTACGACGGGCTCACGTTGGTCGAGGTTCCACCGACCCTGCGCGGCTATCGCGGCGGTTGGCGCTTGGAGTCGGCACTCGGCCCCTCCGGGATGGTGCTGTTGCGCGAGACCGGCCTACCCACCGCGCGGTTCGATGTTGCCGTCAATCGCGCTCAACGTCAGAAGGACAAAGAGGGTGGACCGGGGCAAGCGGTGGTCGACTTGCTCCGCGGTTTTTTCAACAACGACTTCTCGGGCGGGAACATCTTCAGTTTGGTGTCGCGGCAGGCGGTCGCCGGACAGATGGCGCCGGTGGGACGCGATGCGGTCGCGCTCGATGTCTTGCTGCAACGGACGTCGGGACGTTTGCTGTTCGGAACTTCAGGGTTTTTCTCCGCGCATCTGTACGACAAGAACGTCGGTCAGACGATCAACAGTTCGTTTGGCGCCTTGATCGGTGGCGGAGCGGAAGCCGGTACGTTCGGTGACGCGGTGCTGAAGGCGGCCAGTTCCCGACCCATCGTTTGGGATGCGCTCACCACCACGGCACTCAGCCGGCTCGATCCCACCGCCGACCCCCGCTGCGCGTTCGATGCGCTGGTGGTAAAAGGCGAGGGGATGTCGCGCTCGCTCGTTGACGATCTCGGAGCGACAAAGACGGCCGCGATGCTGGCCAACCTGCTAAGTGCCAAACGCGGCGAGCAGATCGTGCGCAGCGATCTGGTCGCGGCCGCGACCGCCGCTCAGGCCGATGTGGGCGGGCTGCTCGATACCTGGATCGACGGAACCGGTCTGGCAGGGTTCGTCGCCGGACCGGCGCGAGTCGCGCGATTGAAGGATGGCGACGGTGGCGCCGCGCGCTATCAGGTGCTGTTCTCGCTGCGCAACGACGAGGCGGTGCCGGGGATCGCGGCGATCGGATGTGTGTCGCGCACCAAGACCGCGCCAACCGTTCCTGGACAAGACGCGCAAGAGGAATCGACGACGAGCACATTCGACGGCGGCGGTGTCGTTCGACTCGCCGCCAAGACTGAGGTCGAGGTGGGGTGCGTTACCGCTGCTCCGCCGATCGAGGTCCGGATCACACCGTACCTGTCGCTCAATCGCGAGCGGTTCACGCTACCGGTGCCGAGCGTCGATGAAACACGAGTCTCGGAGGCCGAGCCGCTCAGCGGGACGCGGCCCATGGAGTACAGTGCCGGCGATGACGGCACGATCGTGGTTGACGACCTCGACAGCGGTTTCAGCGCTCCCCCCGAACCCGCCTCCAAGCTGCTCCGGTTCGGTCAAAAACTCGATCCAGCGCAGATGGACAATGGCCTCACCTCGGTGGTCGCGTTTTGGCAAATCCCGAATGCATGGACGCGCATGACGCTCAGTTCGGCGTACGGTCGCTACCGACATACCGCAGCAGTCACACCGGTGGGTGACGGAACACGGCCTGCCCGATTCACAGCAAAGCTCCCCAAAGCCGGCCGTTGGAAGGCCGAGCTGTACTTCCCGGAGTTGGTCCGGCGCGAACTCCTCCAGAGGAATGGCTTCGGCAAATGGAGCGTGGCGGTCTCTCAAGGGGCTGTATCGCGAGACGTATCATTCTCGGCCAACGATGCAGAGCGCGGATGGAATAGTCTTGGCGAGTTCGATCTACAACCCGGAGACGTGTTGGTCACGCTTTCGGACAAAGCGGAGGGACGATGGGTGATCGCCGACGCCGTGAGGTTCACGCCGGTCGGAACCGGTTCGTGAGCAAGACGGGAGGGGTGGCTGTTCTTTTGGTCATGCTGGCCTCTGCGTGCGGCGCCACGAATACACAACAAGACATCGAGTTCCGCGTACCGGTCACGGCCGGGGACGTCGCCAGCAGCACGGTCGAGGACCGGGTCGTTGCGACCGGCACACTGCGCGCACCCGAGATGGCCACGTTGACCGTCGAGACCACTGGGATCTTGCGGGTCGCGAAGTCCGGTGGCCGGCGGCTGGCCGAAGGAGACGAGGTCAAGCGTGGTCAAGTCGTGGCCGAAGTCTCGGGCGAGGACGTCACGCTGGCGGCCCGGAGCGAGGCGACCGCGCGTCGCTTGGAGACGGCCCAGCGCGATTACGATTCCAAGCAGCGGCTGTTCGAAGAGGGGTTGATCACGCTGCTCGATCTGAAGAATTCCGAGACGACCCTGGCCGAGGCCAAGAACGAGCAGGAACGCAGTCGACTGACCGAAAGTCGCACCAGGCTCGTGTCGCCTGTCAACGGCACGATCATCAAGTTGGTGCGCGACGCCGCCGGCCAAGCGATCGTCGATGGCCAACGCGTGATGGTCGGCACCACCATCGCGCAGATCGCAGCGCTCAGCACCTTGGTGGCCGACATCGACCTGGTGGGTGGCGATGTGGCGCGCGTCACCCCCGGTATGACCGCTCGCGTGCGGCAACACGCGTATGAACGCTCCGATTTCGTCGGTCGCGTTTTGCGCTTGGCCCCCTCGCTCGATCCGGCGACACGCGCGCTGCGCGCCGAAGTCGAGGTGGTCAACGACCAGGAGAAACTGCGGCCGGGCATGTTCGTCGAGGTCACGTTGATCGCCGCTCGGCACGAGAACGTTCCCGTGGTACCACGCGCTGCGGTGACCGAGCGAGCCGGCAAGAAGGTCGTGTTCGTGCTCAAGGAGCAATCGGTCGAGCAACGCGGCGTCACGTTAGGGTTCGGGGACGACGAACGGGTCGAGATTCGCGAGGGGCTCAAGGCTGGCGAACGAATCGTGGTCAAGGGGATCGAGACGCTTGCCGACGGCAGCAAAGTTCGCGTGAACTAGCCGATGGAAGCGCTGGCTCGATTTGCCACACGACGTCCTGTCGCGATCTCGGTGTTGGCCGCTGCGCTTGTGTTGATCGGGATCGTGTCGTGGCGGCAACTGCCGCAAGACCTGCTGCCTGATGTCGAGAGCCCCACCGTCGTGGTTTCGGTCCGCTCGCAAGATCGACCGCCGGCTGAAATGGAGCGGGTCTACGGCGAGCGAATCGAGCAACTGCTGTTCGCGGTGCGCGGTATCAAGCAGGTCAAGCAGACGGCCCGCACCGGTCGGATCGTCGCGACGGTGGTGTTCGACTGGAATACCGATATGGACTTGGCGCAGATCGAGGTACAGAAGGCGATGAGTGTGCTCGCCGCCGACCCCGATCTGGATGAGGCGCCTGCGGTCCGCCGCTTCGATCCGCGGCAAGCGCCGGTGATCAGTGTCGGCCTCACAGCGCCGAATGGCCGACCGGACCTCGCCGAACTACGCCAGTTGGCGCGTCGCCAACTCGCACCGGCGCTCGAGCAACTCGAAGGGGTGGCTGAGGCGCGGGTCGTCGGTGGCCGCGAGCGCGAAGTGCAGGTGGCGGTCGATCGCTATCAGTTGGAAGCGCACAACCTGACGATCGGTAGCATCACGTCGCGTTTGCAAGCAGCCAACGTCGATATCAGCGCCGGCACGTTGGAAGAGGCCGGTCGCACCTTCTTGGTGCGCGGGCTATCGCGCTTCAACAACCCCGAGGACGTTGCCGCCACCGTGTTGCGCTACGACACCGATGCCGATGGCCGGCGTTCGCCGTTGCGCGTCGGCGATGTGGCGCTGGTGAAGTGGGCCGATGCCGAGATCACTCATCTGACGCGTGTCGATGGCATCGAGGGCGTGTCGCTGGCGATCTACAAGGAGGCTGGGGCCAACACGGTGGCGGTCTCACGCAAGGTGCGGGCTGCCATCGACCGAATCTCCGCCGATATGCCGGGTGTGAGCGCAACGCTGGTGAGTGATGAAGCGGGGCTGATCGAGGACGCGCTCTCCGATCTGCAGGGTTCGGCGTTGATCGGTTTGCTGCTCTCCGTCTTGGTGCTGGTCGTCTTCCTGCGTGCTGTCGCGCCGACGTTGATCGTGAGCACCGCCGTACCGGTCGCCTTGTTGTCGACGTTCTTCTTCATGGATCTTGCCGGGCAGACGCTCAACCTGATGACGATCGCAGGATTGGCGCTGGGTGCCGGCAACTTCGTCGACAACGCCATCGTGGTGGTCGAAGCGATGTTCCGTCGTTTGCAGAGTGGTGAGTCAACCACACAGGCGGCTGCCGGCGGGGCGGGGGACGTGGGGGCTGCGATCGCCGCGTCGACGCTGACGACCTGCATCGTGTTTCTCCCCGTGATCTTCGTGAAAGGGCTCGCCGCACGCTTGGTGGAAGGATTGGCATTCACCGTCACGGTCTCGATGATCGCGTCGTTGGCGGCGGCGGTGCTGTTGATTCCGGCGCTCTCGCGTTGGCTCTTGCCCAAGGACGGTGTCAAAGCACTCGACCCAGGCAGTCGCCGAATGGAAGCGATCGTTGGAAGACTGCTGAAGCGACCGCTGCTCACCGTCGGCATCGCTACGTTGCTCGCCGCGGTGTCGTGCTTTGGGCTGAGTCGGCTGGGAAGCGAGTTGCTGCCGCCCTCGGACCCGCGGCAGTTCTCGGTGCGCTTGGTGGCCGCCGCCGGCACGCGTGTCGAGTCGACCGCGGCGACAGTCGCCGCGATCGAAGGGTTGCTGCGCCAGGCGGCCGGCAACGACATCGTGGCGATGCTCTCCGAGGTCGGGAGAATTCCCGAAGACGATCGACTGATTCGCGAGGAGCAGACCGAGGAGAATACGGCGCGCATCACGCTACGACTCGCTGCGGCCGGCCAGACGGCGATGCAGATCGTGCGGAGTGTCGGCCCTACCATCGAGAAGATCCCCGGGTTGGAAGTGTCGTGGGAGGTCGGCGCATCGGCACTGGCGCGCGCACTCGGCACATCGGGTCCACCTGTCGTGGTCGAGATCAGCGGCCAAGCGTTGCCCGATCTCGCGCGCGGTGCCGATGCGTTGCAAGCAGCGCTGATCGCAAGTCCGGTGTTGTGGAACGTGCGGTCGTCGTTCGAGGGCGGGCCGCCCGAGTTGCGCGTCAAA
>CAZAHQ010000046.1:0-13026 GCA_964484415.1 uncultured Acidobacteriota bacterium
ATCGCCCTACTTTGCATTGCCTCGTGTCTGATCGGCATGGTGGGTTGCTCGGAGTCGCCGCAACCCCAGCGCGACGCTGGAGCCGAGGCTCCGCCAGCCCTTTCCAAGCCTGCGCCGGTTCCCGAATCTCCACCGAAAGAGCCGGTGGCCGCGAATCCTGAGCCACCGTCCGTCACACCTGTGGATTCAGTGCCCGCGACCACGACTCCCCAGACTCTCAAATCGCCGGCTTCTCCGGCACGCACACTTCCGACTGCTGCCCCTGCTGATCCGTCAGCCTCGACACAAACAACACCGGTCACACCCCAGCCACCGTCACCACGCATCGAGGTCGTTGCGACCAAACCGGGCCTGACACGCGTAGGCGCCGACAAGTGCAAGACCTGCCACAAGGTCCAGTACACATCGTGGGCAGCTTCCGCTCACGCCAAAGAGAATCCGCCGCTCGACTGCGAGTCGTGCCACGGCGCTGGGAGCGAATACAAGTCGCTCAAGGTGATGAAGGACGCTGCTTCGGCGCAGGCTGCTGGCCTAGTCAAACCGAGTGCTACGTTTTGCACCCGCTGCCACACCAAGAAGTGGAACGACAGTATGCTCACAAAATCGCACGCGCATAAGTCGAGTCAGCCGTGAGCGGCTCACAGAGATAATGCGGTTCTTCACAGTGGCGCGGCCGCCGCGCAGCGTCGTAACTAAAGATGAATCTCCACTACTTCAACCAGTCAGGCGGCGAGTACGCCTTCCCCGGCGTGCCGCCGAGCGCAAGCACGGTGGCGCCATCCTTGCCCGGCACGAGCTTGCGTTTCTCAGCCGGTCCGACGCGAGCGATCATGCCGAGCTCGAGCGGCCAGCTTTTCCCGGCCGCGGTGAGCGTGGCTGACCCACGCAGCACGAGATAAACCTCCTCCTGACCGTCGCCCGTTTCGTCGTGCTCCGGGTAGTCGTTCCAGTGGGGGGGCATTTCGATCAGGTTCATCCCCCAAGCCGAGACACCCAGCGCCTTGGCCGCGAACATGAAGCGTCCTTCGTTGTTGTAGCTCGGCAGTTCGGAGAATTTCTTGACTGTGACATCGGCCATCGACCTCTCCCTTCTTGGGTGACATTCGTTGTGTTGGGCGTGTTCACTAGAACGCCAAAAGGAACAATGGTCAACAGTGTCCCGCGTACGCGCGCCCGAGGAGGGCGCGCCCGACGTGGCCCCAACGGGACGGGTGATCTATGTCACAGACAATTCCTAGATCCTCGATTAGCCTCCGGCTCGCGAGCGGCTCGGAGAGGCCCATCGCAGGTATCAAGGCCGAGACCGCAGCATCTCGTAGACACGAGGTTGCCGCGGCGCAGGCCCGATCGAAGAGGGGTCGGAGTAGCACCTAAGAACGACTGCGCCTGCGCGAGGCAATCTGAATCCGGCGGAACGCCGATCGAGATGTCCTTTTTCCAGAAGAGGTGGAGCATGAAACAAGCAACTGTTCGCATCTGCAAATCCGCGATGACACTCCTTCTGATGCTCGTCGCGATTCCCGCGGCGCAGGCCGTCATGTCGGTCAGTCAGGACTGGGCGACCACCGTCACACAGGGTGGCTCCGCCGGGATGTACGGCGCGATGGTTGCCGTCGACTCTGCCGGCTATATCTATGTCACCGGTTCGAACCCGTGGCAGAACGTGATCACAGCCAAGTACGACCAGATGGGGCATCAGATCTGGCAGCGCGATTTTCGTACTACCGATTCGAAGGCGAGCGGCAAGTGGATCGCGACCACCCCCGATGGCGGTGTTGTCGTGGCCGGATCGACAACCACGAGCTTCTCCGTGACAGGCCTATTGACGCTTCGCTACGATGCGGCAGGAAACCTTCTGTGGAGCGATATTATTCCGAATGTCCACGGCCAAGCGGTGCGCGTTGCCGTCGACGCACAAGGCAACGCCTACGTGATCGGAATCGCGTGGCTGACCAACGCCTCCGGCAGTACCACCGACGATATGCTGACGATCAAGTACACACCTAGCGGTGCGCGTGCCTGGACGCGCGCGCTCGGGTTCGACAACACCTCCTCCGATAGTGCGAACTCGCTCGCAATCAGGCCGAACGGCAACGTGCTTGTCACGGGAGGAGCTGTTGGCTGGTTCGTTACAGGGGAATACGATCCCGCCGGGAATCTACAGTGGTCTTCGCGAGTCTCGGCTTCCGGTGGCGCGGGCGATATCGCGCTCGGCCCTGGCGGGGTGTCATATGCCGTGGGCAACACGTACACGCCGTCGACGGGGAACCAGTTCTACGTCGTCAAGTACAGTTCTACTGGCGCCGTTCTGTGGTCGAAGATGTATCCAGGGACAGGTGCGCGAAGGGTCGCCGTCGACTCTGCCGGCAACGTGATCGTGACCGGATATACCAGTGTCTACTCGAACTGGCTGACGTATAAACTCAACCCCGCCGGCACTCAAATCTGGTCGCAGGTTTACGACCGGCACCGGTTCAACGATGAGTTTCCCTACTTCATGACGATCGGCCCGCAGGACGAGATCTACATCACCGGTCAGGGCGGCCCGGGCCCGGTTTCTGGAGAACTGAGTTACCTCAAGACTGTGACCGTGCGCTACTCGCCGTCAGGGACCGAGGATTGGGTGACCTACACGGATGCGTCTGTCCGAGGCCTTGGTGTTTCGCGCGGGCCAACCGGAACGATCGCTGTTGTCGGTGAGTCACCGTTCGTTGTCTACCATTTCACGCAATCCTCGAGCACCGATCCAACGTTCCCGGGCGGCGTAAGCGGTCTTATCGTGCGTCGTAATCCGAACGGAAGCGATCTCGATCTGACCTGGAATCCTGCGTGTGGAACAGCGCGTGACTTCGCGGTTTACGAAGGCACTCTCGGTTCGTGGTATAGCCATAGCGCGGTTACTTGCACCACGGGTGGTGTTCTCAGGACAACGTTCAAGCCCGGAACCGCTGGAAGGTACTACCTGATCACGCCGTTGCAGGTGAGTCAGGAAGGGAATTACGGCAACAGCTCTTCCGGTGCGCCGTTGCCGCCGGCCGCTGTACCCTGCATGTCGATTCGCGAATCAACGAGTTGTCCGTAGATTGCCGAGACGGCCGAGGGGCAGGCGAGCGAACTTCTTGACGGTGACATCAGCCATGCTCGCTGCTCCTCTTGGATCTCGGTCGTAGGTTTCTGACTGATACTCGGTCCACTCACAGCACCGCGATTCGACCTGACAAGTAATCGACGATTCTCTCCAGCCGCTCGCCTAGTTGAGGATTGTCACCAATCTCCCAGTCGAAGTGATCCAAGAATCGGGATCGAAGCGTGCTTGGATCGACTGGGTCACTCGTGCTGATGCACAGCAACTGTATGTCCTGGCGATCGGTTGCGCTGAAACGGCTGATCTTCGACAGAATCAGATCGAGAGCATCCGGGACAAATACTCGGATCTGCCTCCAGCGACCGGGTTCGATTTCGATCACGCGCGTCTTGAAGATTGGGCGGAGTCCGGCAATTGCCTCGTCCACGTGATGAATCGAGATCGGCGCTCGAGAACGTGTCGGGCGCGATGTCGCATCGTCCCGAATGAGGCGTAGTAACTCTGGATCGTCGGCGCGGCCAATGAGATCGATGTCGGTGGTGCCACGATCAAGTCCATAGGCAAGGATCATCGCGGCGCTGCCGATCAAGTAGAGATTCAAAGGTGAATCGTTAGACTCGCCACGAGCGATGCCGATGTCGATCTCATCCAGGCGCGAGAGTACAAGGGCTCTGATCCCGGTCATGGTCGCATTCCAAGTAGTGCGCGCGCCCGTAGACCAAAACCCTCCAGAGACTCGTCGTACGAGACTCTCCAGCGCTGGTGAACGATCGACAACTTCGTACGATCTGCGGTCGGCCGGCCGATGGAATCCCAATCGCCTTCGCGAGGCGAAGCAACGAGTCGCGAGACCTGCGTGCGAATCGCAGGGAGATCGGGGCGTGCCGCCGAGTGCTTCAGCCCTCGTTCGACGAGCGTCGCTGCCAGGTCGACGATCCAGGCGACGCGACGCTCAACGCCGTGGCTTTCAGCGTGGGCAATGAGCAACCCCGCGCGACAGCGATTGAAAATCACCAGCGCGGGCAGCGCGCTCAACACTCGCGTCGATGGCTCACCGACAACAGCAAGTGCCAACACCTCCTCGAAACTCCGAAAGGCCCCTGGCACGTGCGGCGAATCGACGACCAAATCGGCGAGGCCGTAGTAGGCCAACTCCAATGCGATGTCGTCTTGTCCCTCCCCTGCATGCACGTTTCCTGAAACGAGCGACTGCAACGGGTGATCGAACAGCCGGGCCAACTCCAACGCACGCTTGAGGGTCAGCCGGCTGGAGGTGCGTTCGAGCGCCGAGACTGCGGCCTGAGTGATACCCAACGCCCTCGCCACACGCTCCTGGGACAATCCCTTCTTTTCCCTGAGCTTACGCAGGTTCCGTGCGATCCGATCTTCCATCTCGGGAGCCTCAGCCTAGAAGTGTAATTAGTGATCTACTAATTTCACTTGTAGGTCGATAGGGACTATAGAGCCACGTGGCTGCCCGCGGCAAGCAAGTCCCCGGCGGGCGCCGCCCCCTGCACTGGCCGACTTGCCGCCAGTCAGGGGCGAAGACAACTCGCTTCTGGAGGTGTCGCACAGCGTTCGCCGTTACCAATGCTGCGGTAGTCGCAACACAGCAACGAGGATCGCCAATCGACTGTCACTCTGGGGCGCGGCTCAACTGCTGTTTCGTTCCGCGCCGGAGCCCCTTTGCGCAAGGCGGTGCTGTCCAGGGCGAGGAAGCCGGTTGGGCTGGAGTGCGCTGACGGTCAGGGCGCCGAGCTTTCTCCCAAGTTCTCCGGTAGGCCGACGCTCGCCAATCGAAACGTGAGCCCGGGCAACGCTGCGGGACAAAAATCGTGATCGTTGCTCGACACGCTGCGCACGCGATAGACATCGCCGTGCAGGACGTACTCCTCGATCGAGCGCGCAGCGATATCGACGATCCAGTAGTGCGCGACGCCGAAGCGCGCGTAGAGCCCGAGTTTGCGTACACGATCGAGGCTCTCGGAACCCGGCGATAGGATCTCGACGCACAAGTCGGGCGCGCCCTTGACATTGGCATCCTGCAGAATCGCGGCGCGCGTCGTCGCGATGAACAGAATGTCGGGTTGCACTACGGTACGGTCATCGAGGACGACGTCGAGCGGGGCGAACAACACCTTTCCCAAGGCGTGAGTCTCGACATGTTGTGTCAACACCGTGAAGAGCCGGCCTGCTGTCCATTGATGCCAGCTCGTTGGTGACGGGGTCATCATCAACTCTCCCTCGACGAGTTGGTAGCGTTGCCCGTCGTCGGGGAGCGCGGCGTAATCCGCGTAGGTGAGGCCGCCTTTGGACTGCGGCTGCCCGGCCCCTGGTTCCGACATGCATTGCGCTCCTTGTGCGAGAGAGTACGCCCGGCCGCCGTGCGTTCCTCGTGACCTTGACACACGTTGTCGCGGCAGCGGGAGGTGCGCGGTGATTGTACGTCTTTCCTTTCGTTGCTGGCGGCCGCCGCGAGGCGACCGCCAACCATTCCCTACCGCGCTTACTGCTGAAGTCGCGTACCGTCCGCCAGTTCGATGGCCGCGATGGAGGTCACCGCTCCTTCGCTGACGTTCGAGCGCTGGATCGTAGGACCCGCCGAGTGCTGCGAGAGACCCTGAGTTGTCGGGTCGTTGAAGCCGATGCGGTTGGACGCGATGCGGTTCAGCGAAATGCGATTGAGCGAAATGCGATTGGCAGCGAGCCTGTTGGCGGCGAGCCTGTTGGCTGACAGCTTGTTGGCGGCGAGCCTGTTGGCAGCGAGCCTGTTGGCAGAGAGCTTGTTGGTTGTCGACCGCGCCTCAACCGGTGCACTCGCGACCAACAGCGTAACCAGTGCCACCAAGCTGACAAACTTCCCAATACTATTCATCGATCCTCCTCCGTGCAGGTCGAAACCTGCGTGTGTTGGTGAGCGTTCGGAACGTGTCAGCTATCGCGAGCGGTTGTAGAGCAGCACCGGCTCATGCCACTGGCTTGCTGCCTCCGCGGAACATCTCTCCGGCCCGAGTCGGCCTTCTAGTCGAGGGCAATCGCGTTCGAGACCGGCAACCGTTTCGTGTTCGGGTACGCGTGTGTGCGCAACACACACCGCACCATTCGGGCCCCAGGCCGCTTCGAACTGCAGCCCCTGCTTCTGCGGATCGGCCTCGGGCTTGGCGATCCCGAGCGCATCCCAGTAATCGATCAACATGCCGTCGCGCGTGGTTCGTTTGTTACCGCAGTAGTTGGCGTTGACCATTCGCATGCAGGCTTGGTGGTAATCGAAGAGTCGCGTGCCGTCGGGCAGCGTCTTCCATGGCTTGTATCCCCAGCGCACACACTTGCCTTGCGAGCCATCGCCGCAGGTCAGCGTGAGTCCTTTGTCGGAGAGTGGGTACCCTTCGGAGTCCCACTGGCCGCGCAACGGAAAGGCCCAACGCTCCCCTGCCGCATCTGGTTCGCACAGTTCTTCCAGTTGTCCGGTTTCCGGATTGAGTGCGCGCATCTTGTAGAGCAGCGTTTCGCCCGCGGGGTCGAGCGGATCGGTGACGACCGCATCGATCGTGACCTGCTCGGGCGTCACGCCCCCCGGTACGATCAAGGCGAGCTTCGCCCCCACCAGATCGCGACCCGAGAGCACCCGGCCGCTGCCGAGTTGAACGCGGAAGTCGGTACCGACGACCGACACGTCGACGATCCGATCGCCCGAGGGGGCCGAGCCGGAGACCGCGGCGCTTGCTGCCACGATCATCAGCATCGCAACCTGTTGCACCCTCGAGGTCATGGCCCGTTCCTCCGCTCTAGCGCCGGCGGTTTCGCCGGCTGATTCCGTTGAGTTCGGGGGGGGACCCCCGGACAGGGCCAACGATCGCCTTGTCACTTGGGTAATCGGAGGGGGCCGGCCAAAGACGACACGAACGGAGAGTGATTCAGAAATTTGTTGGGATAGGCCCGACGGCCGGGCCTCTCGGCGGCCCGGGGGTTCGCCGGCTCAGGGATTCGTTGACCCGCGGTCTCGTTGGCCCAACGGCCAATACCAGCCGGTCAGTACCCGACCGTCACATCCACCACATTGAGCAGCGGCTCCCCCGCCCCGAAGCGCCGGACGTTTTCCCGCAAGAGTCCCCAGACGCGGTCATTGGTCAGATCGGCTTCGGCCGACGTATGCGGCGTGATCAACACATTCGGCATTCGCCACAGCGGGCTGTCGGCAGGCAGCGGCTCCGGGTCGGTGACATCCAAGCACGCACCGGCAAGCCGCTTGCTTTGCAACGCGCTGAGCAGCGCGGTCGAATCGACCACCTTGCCGCGCGCGATGTTGATCAGGTAGGCCCCCGGCTTCATCGCGGCAAAGGCTTTGGCGTTGAACATCCCTTGCGTCTCGGCGGTGAGCGGGACCGAGATTGCAACCACATCCGCCTCGGGGAGCATCGCCAACAAGTCTGCCGAATGACCGACGCGGCTCACGTAGTCGGGCGCAGGGTCATCACCGCGACGCGTCGCGATCACGCGCATCCCGAAACCGTGTGCCCGCTGTGCGATCTCGGTGCCAATGCCGCCCAGTCCGACGACCAGCATCGTGCGCCCTTGCAAGGCGATGCGCGGTGCGCCCGAGCCATCGCGCTTCCACATCGCCTTGTCTTGTTGCGCGGCGTAATGGCGAAGATCGCGGGTCAGCGTGAGCAGCATTCCAAAAACGTGATCGGCGATCGCGGGGCCATGTACGCCGCGTAAGTTGGTGAGCACGATGGACGGACTCTTGGCGAGCCCCGCGATTCCAACGTAGCGATCGACTCCTGCGCTCATCGCTTGCACCCATACAAGATTCTTCGCGCGTGCGATCAGCTCGGGTGAAAGGTAATAGGCATCGACCGCCTGCGCTTCGCCCGCGCGCTCCAGCACTTGCTCGCGCGACAACCCGCTGACGACACGCACGTTGGGTGCCAAGGATTTCAACTCGTCGATCTCAGCCGCCGTGAACTCCTGCACGAAGAAAGCAACGGGCAGCCTTTCGTTCGCCATCGGCAACGCAACACGCGCGTTGCGCAGCGATCCAACCTCTTCAACAGATGATGAAGGTGTCGCTGTGGCCGACGCTGATGCCGTGGCGGGGTTTGGCGTTTGCGCGACTGCCACGACCAGCGCACAGAGCAGATTCGCAGCGAGGAACACACCAAGGACTCGTCGATTGTCGATTCGCATGGGCAGATGCTAGCCCAGATCTTGGCGACAGCGGGCGTCGAAGCGATCGCCTCGACGCCCGCCATCAGCCTTCACCGCACGGACCTCACGCTATGGGCAGGGCGTGAGTTGCTGCACAGGCCGGCACGTTGCGGTACCGATCGGCCGCGAGACGCCGTTCGATGCCGCGCCATACGACCCTTCTGCACCCGGGTTCATCGGCACCACCAAGTAGTACGTGTTTCCAGCAGCCGGCGTCACCTCTTCCACCAACGGGGCGCCATCGTCATGGCAATCGAGCGCCTTGTGGCTGTACCACGCGCCGAGCTTGCCTTGATAGATGCCGTAGTCTTCCCCGCCAATCGAACAACTCGGCTTCCACCTCAGGCGGATGTTTCCAGGTACCAGCACCGTCTTATCAACCATCAACGTGTTCGAAACCTCGCCCGGCGCCGCGATCAATGCCAATCCGCCCAAGGCGACTCCCTTGGGCCACGCGGGGTCGAGGTAGTACGACGCAAATGCGGTGCCGTCCCACGAGACCAACTCACCCTGCCGATAGGTGGTACCAGCCAACGTCACCGGCGCTTCGAACGTGAGAATCAGCGTCGAACCCAGCAATGCAGCGTCGTTGACGTTGGTGGTGCGTGGAATCGGTGGACTCGCGGCCGACGCATCGAAGTAGAGCGAGAAGCCTCCGGCGTTCCATCGCACCAAATCGGCCGGCTCGTAGGTGTTCCCGGCGATCATGACCGGCACGTCGAAGCTCACGATCAGATCGCCGGAGTCGCTACCGGCCAACAGCACAGCATCGACGTTGACGTTGCGCGGCACACCGGCAGCGGCACCACTCCAATACACACCGTACGAAACACCATCGAATTTCACAACATCGCGAGGGTCGAACGTCACCGCACCGATCGTGGCCGGCGCCTCGAACGACAACAGCCAGTTGCCGCTGTCCATTCGATGTATCCCGTCGAGCTCGCGAAACTGCGGCAATGACTGTGCAACGCTGTAGCTGCCGGAGTCGTTGCGCAGGATCAACCACGGCAGCGGCGTCAAGCCCGCCACCTTGCCCGGAACGTCGGGCGAAAGATAGAAAGACACGGCACGCGCCGGCTCAGCCGCGATGAAGCCAAGCAGGATCATGCCTGCTGTCAACAGCGAGTAACGCATTCGCGGCGACATGGGGATCAGCAGCCTGGGATCGGGCCGGCGTTGTCACCGAACGAGCTGTTTCCGGCCCCGTCATCGCAAAAGTCGGGAACCAAGCAACTCGCTATGAAGCCGAGGCACGGCGGCCCGAGACCAAAGTTTCCGCGCATCGTGTTGCGACCGTATGTGTTGCGCTTGGCAGCGCCGGAGAACCACAGCCCAAAGCCGCGGTTGTTGGTGAGGACGTTCTGATCGACCTGCATCCGCTCGCCGTCGCTGGCGATGCCGGCTTGCGTGCTGCCCGTCACCACGTTGTGCAACACCAGTCCATCAGACACCCCGCCAACCAGCCAGATGCCATGCCCGGATGCCGACGTGATCACGTTGTTGAACAGCTTTACGCCACGCGTCGCGGTAACGAAGATTCCATGCGACGCCGTTTGATCGACCACGTTCTCGGTGAGCAAACAACCGGCACAATCTTGCAGCGTGATGCCGTTGCCTCCCGTTGTCGTACGAATCTGATTGTTGCGCAGCGTCATGCTCGTCACCGTTCGGATTCGAATCCCCTCGAGCGTATCGGAGAGTTGGTTACCCTCGATCGTGCCGCGCGTGCGCGCCAGTGCACCGGTGACTTCGATCGCCAGGGCGGCGCCGCCGCAGGTTTGAATCATGTTGTCTGTGATGATCACGCCGGAGGCATCGACGATGGTGACGCAGTCCGCGCCGGCCCTGTCCACCTTCAATCGATCGAGCCGTACCTGTGCCACGCCGACGAGTTGCACCGCGGGGCCGAACGGCGTCCCGCGCACGGTTCCATTGCGCAGCGTCACGCTCCCCAATGCGTTGGCTTGAATCACCGCCGCACCCGGGGGGGACGTGCTGACCGTGAACCCGTTGAGATCGATCTCAACATCGCCAATACCACCCACGATGCTGATCGCAGGGCCACCGAGTGCACTGACGTCTTGCGTCAGCACGTAGTGGCCGCCAGTGGTGATCGTGGTCGGCTCCCAAATCGGAAAGCGACCCTCTGCGGCCCAGGCGGCAACAGGTAAGACAAGTACCGAGATCAGCAGTGACAACGCGCGTTTCATGGCAACCCTCCTCGCGGGCAGACGGGCCCAGCCGGACACGAGTAGTCATCGCGAGACACCCCCGCGTGTGAGGCGAAAACCGGCTCAGATCGCGGATTCGGAACGAGGCGGCCGGGCTGGAATTTTTTTCCTCACAAACCGCGACCTCGCGCGATACTTCCCTCACGAAGCCAGAACTCCCTGAGGGCGCCGGTGGGGCCGGCTTCAGGAGCATCCATGAGGCCGCGATCCTGGCAGAGGGAACGCGCCGTAAACATGGGGACGTGGTGCAGCTTCGTGCGCGCTGTCGTGTGTGTTGTATCGCCATTGTGCGCAGCGCGCCTGTTCACGACCCCGTTCCTTGCGACGCTGTTGCTGTCTACCGTGTGGCTCACGATTCCATCGCGAGCCGACGACGGTTGGACGGCGCTTGGCGATTGGGGCGCGCGCGCGTCGATCGACCAAGTCAGTGCAACCGCTGGCGAACAGTCGCTGCATTGGGGCGGGATCACGATTCCGCTGCCCGCGCCGATCACGGCACTCGCGGCTGGTGAGTTCGATCGGGCTGACGGGCTGGCCGATCTGCTGGTCGCGGTGCGGGGCGGAACGCTGATGGTCTTCGAGTCGCCGCGTGGCGCACTGGTCGTGCCGCCGTTGACGATACCGCTCGGACATGAAGTCGACTCGATTCAACTGCGACGCGTCGACGACGATCCGTGGTGGGATGCCGTGTTGCGCGGCGGCGATGGCGCCACCGTGCTGTTTGGCCGTGACCGTGCGCTTTCGCGTAATCCCTACGGCGATCCGGTAGAGTCGGCACAACAGTGGCGGCGTGAGTCACTCGACCCGTCGCACGTCATGCTGCTCGACACGAGTGCAACGCCGCCCGCGACACGCGGCAAGGACAGCACGTTCGTCGTCAACTCGGCTGCCGACACCAGCGACGCTGCGATCGGGAACGGCTCGTGCGCCACCGCCACCGGCGAGTGCACGTTGCGCGCAGCGATCGAAGAAGCCAACGCAACTGCCGGCGCCGATACGATCACCTTTTCACTCGGCAGTGGGACGCCGACGATTGCGCCGAGTTCGGCCTTGCCAAGCATCATCGAAACACTGAGCATCTTGGGGAATACCGGCGGTGCGACGCGCGTGGAGCTCTCGGGTGTAAGCGCTGGAGCGGGTACCGATGGACTGCGGCTGAGTACTCTTGGTGGACTCAGCAGCAGCTCGAGCGCGCTGAAGTCTTTTGTAATCAATCGATTCTCGGGCGTTGGAGTCAAGATCGAAACGGCCAGCAATACGATCGAAGATTGCTACCTCGGAAGCGATGCAAGCGGTGCCGGAAGCGTGTCGGGTAACAGCGGCGGTGGATTGTTGATCACCGGCTCGGCCGCCAACGGCAACACGATCGGTGGCAGCAGCACCAGCGTTCGCAACCTGATCTCAGGTAACGGTGCTGCGGGCGTGACGATCGCCGCCGGTGCGCACGACAACAGCGTGCGCGGAAATCGAATCGGCACCAACCTCGACGGCACGAGCAAGTTGGCCAATGCGGGCGCCGGCATCAGCATTACGGGAGCTTCCACCAACAACATCATTGGCGGGGCTGCATCCACCGTGGGTGACCCGCCCGGCAATCTGATCTCCGGCAACTCCGGAGTCGGCGTTGATATCAGCGGTGCGGGAGCGACCGGTACGCTGCTGCAGGGGAACCTCATCGGCTTGTCGTCGGCAGGCACGGCGGCTTTGGGAAACAGCAACGACGGCGCGCGCGCAGCGAGCGGCGCTGACGCCACCACGATCGGCGGCACGACCTCGAGCCTGCGTAACGTCATCTCGGGGAATGGAATCGGCGATCTCAATGCCGATGGAGTAGAGCTGAACGCGGTCTCCAACTGCGTGATTCAAGGCAACTACATTGGGCTCAATCGCGCCGGCACCGGAATCATCGGCAACGGTGGTGATGGCGTACGACTGGTCGGCTCTGCCGGCTTTACCAATGCCAACACGGTGGGCGGCACAACCAACGGTAGCGGCAACACGGTGTCGGGGAACGGCGGCAGCGGCGTGCGCGTCGGCGGAGGCGGATCGTCGAGCAACACGGTGTCGGGCAACAACGTCGGGACGACGGCGGGCGGGATCATCACCATCGTTCCCGGCAATGGTGGTAGCGGCGTGCTTCTCGAAAGAGGAGCCACCGACAACGTGATCGGCGGTATCACCGGACAGATCCCTGGATTGTGCATCGGTCCGTGCAATCGAATCGGCTACAACGATCGCGATGGGATCACGATTGTCGACGACATCACTGTCGGCAATGCGATTCGCGGCAACACCATCGCCTCCAACGACCGGCTTGGCATCGATCTCGGGGCCGATGGTGTAACGCCCAACGACCCCACGGAGTCCGACACCGGCCCGAATCGCCGACAGAACTTCCCGTTGCTCGAGCGTGTGCGCACCGACGACATTTCGACCTTCATCTTCGGAAGAATTCGGAGTGCGCCGCTGACGCCGTATGACATCGAGTTCTTTTCCAAC
>CAZAHQ010000047.1:0-13004 GCA_964484415.1 uncultured Acidobacteriota bacterium
CGCCATGGCCGAGCACTCGATGTGCCACCCGGGACGGCCGGGCCCCCAGGGCGAGTCCCAAACCGGCTCGCTCGGCTTGGAACTCTTCCACAGCACGAAGTCGGCTGGATCGTCCTTGGCATACTCATCGGCGTCGATTCGCACACCGCTGCGCAAGGCTTCGCGTTTGAATCCCATCAGCCGCCCGTAGGCGGGGAACGAGGCGATTCGGTAGTAGACCGATCCGTCCGCCACGTACGTTAGGCCCTTGGCCTCGAGCTGTTGGATCATCGCGATCATCTCGGCGATGTGCTCTGTCGCTCGCGGATACTGGTGCGCCGGTTCCAGTCGCAGCGTGGCGATGTCCTCGAAAAACGCCCCGGTGTACTTCTCGGTGAAGGCGCCGATCTCCACACCCGCTTCGTGCGCCTTCTTGATGATCTTGTCTTCGACGTCGGTGATGTTCATGACGTGTTGAACGTCCAACCCACGCCATTCCAAGTGACGGCGAAGCAGATCTTCCCAGACGAAGGTCCGGAAGTTGCCGATATGAGCGTAGTCGTGGACCGTCGGCCCACAGGTGTAGAGGCCGACGCGCCCGGCCACACGCGGTGTGAACTCTTCGGTCGTCTTGGTGAGTGAGTTGTAGTAGCGGATCATGAATGAGAATGGCCGGGTGAGACGAATCTCACCCGGCCTGGAAGTAGTTCGCTGCCGATCAGAAGTTCAACTTGAACGCGACCTCGAAGAACCTGCCAAACGGGCGGTAGCTCGACGGAATGTCGCGATAGCTGACGATCTCACCGTTGTACTGCCGCACTCGTTCGACGCGCAGGATTCGGATCGCGTTCTCGTTCAGCAGGTTGAAGGCACTCACCTGGAAGGTCGCCTTGGCATCCTTGATCTTGAACTCCTTCTGGAAGTTGATGTCGAAGTTCCAGAACGATGGATCGCGACGATCGTTGCGCTGGCCGGTCGGGTAGGTGACGCGCTGTGTCACGAACTGCTCGTCACGTCCCGCTCCCACGCTGCCGGACAGGTCGGTCGGGAAGTCGACGACCTCGCGCGTGGTGGTGATCGAGTAGGGCAAACCGGTTTCGTAGGTGACGTTCGCACCGAGACGGAACCCGCCCCACTTGTTGATAAGCACTCGGCCGTTCATCTTGACCACGTGTCGCTGGTCGGTCGACAGGGGGCCTCTCTCGTCGTCGGTGTTCGTGGCGTCGTCGCCCAAGGACTGTGCGTAATCCTCGGCTTGTCCCAGCGAACGAGACCAGGTGTAGGAGATATTCCCTTCCCAGTTCTGATAGAAACGGCGCTCGAGCTCGAAGATGTACGCCTCGTATGTCGAGCTGTTGAAGTTACCGATCGTGTAGATGTTGTTGAACAGCGGGCTAGCCAACTGCAGGTCAGGAATGCCGTCCGGCGAATCGATGAAGCGGCTACTGCCGCCACCCGGGCCGCCGCCGACGCGCGTGACGACAACGGTCGATCCGGTGCAGTCCGCGAACTTACCAATGCGGCGGCACCGTGGGAATCGAGCGAGTTGGCCCGGTGTCAGATTGTCATAGAAAACCGGCACGTGATTGGTGTCGACGTCCTGATACTGATCCTCATAGCTGCGATTGACATATCGCAGCCGCACGCTCGTTTCGCTCGCGATCTCTCGCTGGAATCCGACGGTGAGCGTCTCGCTGTATGCGGAGTTGAGGTTGCGATCGACCTGCGAGATTTGGAAGGCGGTACCGGTCGTGACTGCGGTGTTGAGCACCTCGTCCTGATCGTTGAGGCTGTATGACGTGGTCAGTGCGTCAGGCCCCTGCTCATTCAGAAAGATCTGTAGAAACGCGTCGCCGTACTGCCGAACCCAGGTAGTTGCCAACTGGGTGCGTCCGTTGCTCCATGGATCCCAGGTCGCTCCAATGGCGCGCGATAGGTTGTTGTTGATGATGGTGAAAGGTTCGGGATTGCGGAACTTGAGCGTTCTGCCGCCTTCCTGCGCAAACTGCAGGTAGGCGCATTGACGTGGGTTGAGCGCTACCGAGCAGGCCGGGAAGTTATTGGGATTGTCGTAGGGAGATGCCGTGAAGATGCTGCTGTTGATGGCGACGCACACGGCTGGGCTGTTGCCGGCCTCGACGCAGTCCACCACAACTTTCTCGAATTGAACGCGCTCCTTCTGCGGATTGAAGGGGGTGAAACCATCGGCCGAAAGCTCTTCACGATTGAGTCGCAGAGCGAGACTGAAACTCAGGTTCGAGGCGGGCTGATACGTATCCTGGAAGTACAGCGCGAGGTTGTTCCCATTCGCACCATTCTTGAGGCGCTCAGGGAAGTAGCGCGTCAACAGCAACCGGCTCGCGGGCACAGTCCCGAAATTGATACCGCCGCCCGGATCGCCGCCGGACGGGAAGATAAAGCTCTGTGGCAGTCCCGCCTTGAACAACTGCGGTCTCGACTCACGGTCACGATCGTAATTGACCCGTTCGACCAGCATGCCGTACTTGACGTCATGTGACCCACCCAGCCATTCATTGATGAACTTGGTGGCATCCAACCCGTAGCTGCGGCGCTGTCGCGTGTCGGCGTAGTCCTGCGAAAAAACGCCCGACGTAAAGCCGGATTGGGTGTCGATACAACTCAACGGGTCGATGCTGATCCCTTCGAGAACTCCCGACGCGCAGCGATTCTTGGCGCTACGATCGTGCGGGCCGTACTTGTACTCCACATCGCTGAATGCGACCGTGCTTTCCCACAACGACGTCGGCGACAGCGTCGCCGTCCACTTCAGCGAGTACGTGGGGCCACCGCGTTCGAAGTCGAGACTCGATTCGGCGGGGGTGAGGGTATCGACGCCGAACGGCTCGATCTTGAGCGGATCGGCAGAGTACTGCAGCGCGAGTCGATTCTTGCTGTTGGCTTGCCACGTGATCTTGCCCAGTTCCGTGCGGCCATTGCTCTCGATCGTCGCGTCCGCGCCTCCGAGCACGTTGACCGGCTGTGTTTCTTTGGTCATTTCCACCGAGGCCAGGTACCAAAGGCGATCTTTGACCAGTGGGCCGGAAACGTATCCCGAGGGCTTGCGGCGCTTGTAGGGTTGAGGGTCGGTGTCGCCAGCGCCGTCGTTGTGGAACGCCTCGTCCACCACGTAGAGCGAACTGGAACCCTCGAAGGTGTTACCGCCGCTCTTGATCGTCAGGCGTGCGTAACCGCCCACCGCTCCGCCCATCGATAGATCGGCGCCTGTATCGACGATCTGGATCTCCTCGATCGCATCGGGGTTGACCTGAGAGAGGCGTTGACCGGTGAGTGGGTCGACATTGCTCACGCCGTCGACCGTGACCTTGAAGTCGCGCTCGCGGGAACCGTGCACGGTGACGTTTCCATCACCGTCTGCATCGTTCACACCGGGCGCCAGGACGAGCGCGTTCTGATAGTCGCGACCATAGACCGGAAGATCGTTGAAGAACTCCGCTCCGATATTGGTCGTGGTTTCGATATTCGCGACCTCCACGACCGGCCGCTTGGCGATGACATTGACCTCTTCCTTCTGGGTGGGAAGGATCGCCACGGCCATCGGCGTCGACTTTCCGGCCACGACCTGCACGTTGGCGACGGGGGCTGCGTTGTAGCCGGTCGCGATCACCGTCAGAACGTATCCCCGACCGGCGGGAATGTTCGAGAACACCGCCTTTCCGTCGAGGTCGGTCTGCTGTGATTGCGTTGGGAATTTCTTCTGCGGATCGGAGAGTTCGACCGACGCGCCGGGGATAGTCTCCCTACCGGTCGCGGTCTTTTCGAAAACGGTTACTTCGAGCGAGCCGACCTGCGCCCACGCCGTTGGAACTGACAGCACTGCAATCGCAAATACCAGGCCCGCCAGAATTGGACGGATGAGTCGCATCACAACCTCCCCGAGAGCTTCCCGGACCGAGATAAAAAGCCGGAGGATATTCCGTGGAACGACCCTTGCGGTCAAGGGAATTCCAGGATCTCCGACAACGTCTGCGAGTTCCCTCCGCCGCAGACTCCCGTGTGCCAACGGCCCGTTACGCGGCAAACGATAATGCCTTCGCAACGGCGGCCAGCAGCTTACCCGCCTACTCGTGCGGAGTACGCGCCGCAGAGCACTCGTGCCGTCTTTTTACATCGCAGGGGACGGATCAATCCCGCATCCCGAGCCGCTTTATCCGCTCGTTCAGGGTGGTTGGTTTGACACCCAGCCGCTCGGCGGCCCGGCGCTGTACCCCTGACTCTTGATCGAGAGCCCAGCGAATCAGCGCTCGTTCGTACTCTTCTACCGCTTGGGTGTAGGACATTCCTTCGGGGAGAGCCGGCGCCGTGAACTCCAACGCGCGGGGATTGAGCATTTCTTCTGGAAGCTGTTCCGGTCCAAGTTCGTCGCTGGTGGCGAGCAAGACGGCCCGCTCGATCGCGTTGCGCAGTTGACGCACGTTGCCCGGCCAGTAATAGGAGACGAGTCGCTGCAAGGCGTCGGGCGTGAGTCGCAGGGGAGGCCGGCTGTGTTCATCGGCGAACTGTCCCAGAAACTGCTCTACGAGCAGTGGAATGTCCTCGCGCCGCTCACGCAGTGGGGGCAAATGTAACGCGATCACGTTGAGCCGGTAATACAGGTCCTCGCGAAACGCTCCTTCCTTCACCAGACGGGCCAAGTCTTCGTTCGTCGCCGCGACGATTCGAACGTCGACCTTGACCGGCTTGACCGATCCCAGCGGCAGGAACTCCTTCTCTTGCATCACGCGCAGAAGTTTCGACTGCACCTCTAACGGGATGGTGCTGATCTCGTCGAAGAACAGCGTTCCCCCGGCAGCCGACTCGAATAGCCCGATGTGGTCGGAGACGGCGCCCGTGAACGCCCCCTTGGCGTGACCGAACAGGTGAGACTCCAAGAGGTTCACCGGCAGGTTGCTGGCATTGACCGTGACAAACGGGGCATCCGATCGGGCACCGTGGGTATGAATCGCCTCGGCGGTCAGTTCCTTTCCGGTACCGCTTTCCCCGGTGATCAACACAGTCGTCCTTGCCGTCGCGACCTGTTCGATGGTTTTGAACACGCGCTGCATCGGCAACGATTTGCCCAGCAACCGTCCATAGCGATGTTGATCGGCCAACGCGCGACGAAGTCCCGCGTTCTCCAGCCTGAGTCGGCGCTGCGTGAGAGCGGTTTCAACCAGCAGGATCACTTCGTCGTTTTGAAATGGTTTGGTCAAGTAATGGAAGGCGCCGGTCCGCATCGCTTCGACCGCTGTCTCGACCGAGCCATGGGCCGTCATCATGATCACTTCACGCTGGGGATCGCCGAGTTTGATCTGGCGCAGCAGCGTGATGCCATCGGTGTCGGGGAGAAACAGGTCAAGCAAGACCAGGTCGAAGGTGCTGCTCGTCAACGCCTTCATCCCTTCGGCACCATCGCGGCACAACGTGACCGAGTAGCCGCCACGACGTTCCAAGAGCGAACCGAGCACGTCACGGATGATTTCTTCGTCGTCGATCACCAGAATCGACGCCCGACTGGCGGCGATCATCGTTCGATCAAGAGGCGCGGCTGTCGGCGACGGACGGCGCAGCAGCGGGCAGCATCACGCGCATCACGGTTCCCTGTCCCTGCTCACTCTCGGCGACCAACTGACCACCGTGTTCGCGCACGATCGCATAGCTGATCGACAGACCCAGTCCGGTGCCTGCTCCCGGCTTCTTGGTCGTGAAGAACGGATCGAAGATCTTGGCTCGCACCGATTCGGGGATACCGGCGCCGTTGTCTTCGATGTCCATCTCGACTTGGCCCGCCTCGGCGTGCGCCAAGTGGACGCGGATCTTGCCGCCGGGAAGTACAGCATCGAGTGCGTTCAACAGGAGATTCATCGTCACCTGTTGCAGCCGTGATCGATCTCCCCAAACGATGATCGCCTCCCCGTTCCAGTCGCGCTCGATCGTGACGCTGGCGCGCCGCACTTGAGGCGCCAACAGGCCGACAGTCTCCTCGACCAGTTCACGCAGATCGACAGCCGTTCGGGCCATTTCACCCTCTTTGCTGGTCGGTCTTGACAAGCGCAACAGATCGCGCGCGATACGGGACGCTCGGCCCGCTTGTTGCACGATCTTCTCGAGCAGCGTGCGCCGTGTGTCGCTAGCCGGGGTTTCCTCCAACAACATCTGCGCGAAACTCGAGATGCCGGTCAGTGGCGTGTTGACCTCATGAGCGACACCCGCAGCCAACAGTCCGACCGACGCCAATCGATCTTGCTGGATCAACCGCTGCTCCATCTGGACTTGCTCACTCACATCATCCAGCGTCAGTACGATCCCTTCACCGCCGGCCGGACCATGCAGCGGGCTCGCGGTCAAGTTGACCCAACGCTGCGGTCCACCGTGCAGCGCGATCCTCACGCGGTAGGCGCGTGTGGGGGCCGCTGCGAACGGTGCGGCTAAGGCGCTGTCGACCAGCGGTGCCACCGCTGGCGGCAGGACCTCGCTGTACGGCCGTCCATCGGCAACGCTGCGCGGCAGCGCCAGCAGCGTTTCGAGCGAGGGGTTCCAGTGCCGCACGATCCCTTCGCGATCGATCACCGCCATCCCGATCGGACTGCTTTCGATCACCGCCTCGGTGCGAGCGCGCAGGCTGTCGACCAAGCTCATCTGTTGCCGCAGCTCAGCCAAATGCACGGCGCCTGCAACCGCTGAGGCTGCGTGCGCTGCAACCGAGCGCAGCATGTCTTTATCGTCGGAATCGAGCAGCGTTCCGCGCACCCGCGGCCCAACCGCAAGCACCGCAATCAAAACCTCTTCAACCCGCAAAGGCACCAGCAACTGCGCGCCGCGCTCATGCAGTTCGGGCAACGAAACCGGGGCGGACGGGATATCGGCGAGGGTGATCGTGTCGCCGCGTGAGAGTCGCTCGTACAGGAGCGGCTCGAGCCGATCGGGCAAGGCCCGACCGGACGGACCGTTGGTCATCACCCCTTGTGGTCCGACGAACAGCAGTCGCACCTCTCCCGCATCGAGCGCTTCGCGAACGCGCGCCTCGAGCCGCTGAACGAGTCGGGGCAGGTCGCGCTCGGCGTTGAGGTCACGTGCCACGTGTTCGAGTGCTCTGCGGAAGCTGTAACGGCGGCGGTAGAACACGCGCCCCACCAGGTCGCGAGTGATCGCCTTCAACGTTGGGGTCAAGGCCACGGTGACGGCGGCGGCGATCAACAGCGGCAGCAACCCTTCCGTTCCGACCAAGGATCCAAACACCATTCGAACCAAACTCGCCAGACCCAAGAACAGGATCAACGCCAAACCAACCGTCGTCGCCAACGTCAGAGCGCGACGGGCGAACAACGTCAGGTCCATCAATCGGTATTCCAAGATTGCGCCGGTGAACGTGAGCGGAATCAGTGCCAAAGCCGGGACCGCGTAGTTCGCGAACAGCAGTTCGCGTCCCAACAGCGCCATCGGCAACGCTGACAACAACGCCAACGGCAGCACGCCGAAGAGCGCCCCGATCAAGACCCATCGCGCGCGGGCGCGCTGCGATGGATCGGTCGCTTGGCGCCACAGCGGCACGAGGAGCGCCACGCCACCGAGCAGCGCCACGGCGATCCACCCCATCTCGAGTCGTGATTGCAGCAAGTCGACGACGGCAAGTGCCGCATCCCCTTCAAAGCGGCGCGCTCCATTCAACCCGACCAACAACACCTCGGCCATGAGTAGCGGTACGACCGGTGCGTAGAGCAACGGAGCCCAGCGAGCGGCACGCCTGTGGCGCACGCCGAGCAGCAGCGTCCAGTGCAACCACAGGGCGGGTAATAGCACGCGCGCCACACGATCGAACCAAACCAAAACCCAGTCGATCGTCTTGGCTTGCGAAGACCACGTCACCCCCAGCACGATCGCGCCGGCCAGACACCAGAAGGCGTAGACCAAACTCAGGCTGTCGTTGCGCCGTCGCATCCACACCGCGATCGCTGCGAGGTAGAACGCGACTCCCACCGCGGCAGCAATTGCGCGCTCCGGATACCAATGGACGGCGGCGTCCGTGGTGATGCGCAGTGTGCGTGATCCAGCGTCGGTGATGACGGTGAGCCCCACCGGTCGACCCGGCTTCACCTCGGCGAGTCGATCCTCCGTGACCACACGCGAGTGAACCGGCTTCCCTTTCACGAGCGTGAGCTGCTCGCCTCCAACCAACCCGGCGCGCGCAGCAGGGCTGCCTGCGATGACCGAGTCGACGAACACACCACCATCGCGCTGCGCGAGCATGAGCCCCGAATACGGTCGCACCTCGCGCCAGGCTCGCTCCGCCGAAACCGCCATCAAGATCGGCGTCAGCAGCAGGAGTGTCAGGCAGATACCGCGTGCGAGTCTCACGACGTCACCAGGCATCAAAACGACAGCGCCAGACCACCGGAAAGGCGGCGCTGATCGAGCAGCGCGACGCGGGCCGCGTCGAGCTGACTGTTGTCTACCGTGTCCGAGGCATTCCCATCTTCCAGCGACAACATCAGTTGCGTCGACGCACCGTGCCACGAGAGTGCGGCCAGTTGTTGCCGCACCGTCACGCTGGTCTGTCGCCAGGCAGAGACACCACCGAGCAGCGTGCCCGGTCCATCTCGGTCTTCGATTTCGTTCCAATTGACGATCAGGGAGGTACCGGCTCCAGGGAATGAAACGCCGAGCTCGAACTGTCGCCCGAGGCCCGACGCGTCGTCAACGATTGGCACGATGGCGCGATCACCACTGAGTCGGGCGATGAGTCTTCCATCGACTTGATACTGCTCGACCCGCAAGGAAAGGGCCGGCATGCGACCGCGGGCCACATGCTGGACCGACGCTACCCATCGGCTGACCACACCAGCCCGGTCGGTGATCCAGCGTTCGTTCGCCGGTTCGTATGTACCCTGATCGCTCCACGGTGCGACCGATGTTTCGCGACTGCGCGACAACGCCCACGACCAGTGATCGACAGCACCGGTCCATTGCAATGCCCAGATCGCGTCCGATCCGGCGCCTGCGGTCATTCCGATTTCGCCGTGCAGATCGAGCCATGGAGCCGCTTGCCAGGCCGCGCCTGTGCTGGCACTCGCACGCGTGCCGCGATCGAAGCCGCCTGCATATTCCATACGTGTGCGACCGGTGATCGTGAGTGCGGGTGCGGCAGCCCAGCTATCCGCAGCAGCAACGTCGACAGCACCTCCCGAAACCGCACCGAGGGCGCCCACATCAATCGGCACGATCGCACCGACGCTGGCGAACGACGGGCGGCCTTGATCATCGGCCTGCCACGCGCCACCGGCTGAGCGGCCCAGCGCGCGCACCGCAACGGTGTGCGAACCGAATGCTTGTTCCATCGACCATCGAGCGGCGGCCCAGCGCGCGAGGCGTGCTTCATCCGCGTGCTTGGGGGCCGGCTCATCGACCACAAGACGATCGAAATCGACGCGCCATTCATGCCGAGCGCCGGCGCGAGCCACGCTCCCCACCAGTTGCAACCCGTCGCGTCGACGGTCGCTCGCAAACGGTTTGCCGTCGTCAAGAAGACCCGGTCGCCGTTGCCAATCGTCGGTCGTCAGAGATGCCGCCAGCAAGACACCGTCGGCCAACGAACCGTCCCAATGCACGCCGATGTTGTGACTCTCGTCCTCGAAGTTATCGACGCCGCTCAAGGCTCGGTATCGCGCGTCGGCACGACAGACTCCCTCACCCAAACGCCAACTCGCGGCGAGCCCAAGCCCGACACCGTTGCCTGAAGCGGCAGACTGACCGTTACCATCGACGCTGGTGTGTGTGAGATCGACTACCACCGGTAGAGCCGATTGCTGCTGCGGATTGCGGACCCATGTATTGCTCACACGATACGATTCCTGCTCGAGGCGATCGCGCTCCGGCAGCCGCAGCGCCCAGGATGAATCCTCGGGCTTGGTTCCGGAGATGCCGCTCGGACCGGCGGGGTGCAACACCAGATCGACGCTGGCGCTCAGCAGCGTGTTGATCTGTCCGATAACGACCGCGTAACCACCTTTGGTGGCCACCACTCGATAGGCACCAGGCATCAAACCGCTGATGAAGAAACGCCCAACCGCGTCGCTACGAACAGTGGTCAGCGCTTGCTCGGAGAGCACGCGCGAGATCGAGAGTGTATTGAGGCCTGCCGCGACCGGAGACAACACACGCACTTCGACAAACGGGAGCAAGCGGCCGGCGGCGTCGCGGGTTGTCCCCTGCAATCCCTCGCGGGCGGAGGTCGCCGTGAGAAACGATGGATCGGGCCCGGCTGCAAACGCCGCTGGTTCCATCGCCATGCCAATCAAGGCCCCACTCGAGATCACGAGGATCAGGCCGGTCGCGCGTTTCACCATCCGCTCTCCTCGCCTTCCCATGCCGCCGACTACACCCGATTTCTGGTGTCAGGCAGACCCGTTTTACCATGGAAGCTTGGTGCTTCCCGCTGTAAAGAGGTGTAACGACTGTCCTTGGACACCGGCCGCCGCTCCGCAGCGGTTTTGGCGGGACGACCGGGGGGGTGCGGCCGATATTGCCGGGGTGATCCCCCACTCAGCCCCGGTCGCGGTTCGACTCCGTCAGATCACACGCCGGTTCGGCTCGGTCCTGGCGGTCGACCGGCTCGATCTGGATGTCCCGGTCGGGTCCTGTTTCGCGCTTCTGGGGTCGAACGGGGCGGGCAAATCGACCACGGTCAGAATCCTGAGCACCCTTTTGGCCGCGGACCAGGGGGAGGCCGAAATCGCCGGCCTGGACGTCCGACGTAACCCGCACGCGGTCCGCCGGGCGATTGGAGTGGTGCCCGACTTCCCAGTGCTGTTCGACCCGCTCACGCCACGCGAAAACCTGCAACAGATCGCCACGATTCGGGGTCTCCCCAAGCCGGAATCGGAACGACGAATCGTGGAGTTGGCCGCGGTGCTTTCACTCGAACCACACCTCGACGAGCCGGTGATCGGCTTGTCACATGGAACGAAGAAGAAGACAGCGCTGGCGGTCGCGATGCTCCATGCCCCGCACGTGCTGTTGCTGGATGAACCGTTCGAAGGGATCGATCCACTCGCCACCGGCACGATTCGCGATCTGCTGGCCACTCTGCGTGCTCGCGGTGTGACCGTGTTCCTGACCTCGCACGTTCTGCCGTTGGTCGAGACGATGGCAACACACGTCGCGGTGATGGAACGCGGTACGTTGCGTGCGGTCGGCACGCTGGATCATGTTGCCGGCCCGCACGGTTCGTTGGAAGCAGCCTTCGTAGCGTTGGTCGGTGGCACTCCCGCCGATGTGGAACTGTCGTGGTATTCGCTGTAGCGCGCGATGTTCGAGAACTGCTCGGATTGCGGCTGTTGGTCGCTCGCGCACGCTGGCGTCGCGCCTTGAGGGCTGGTGTCGGCGGCACGACGGCGACGCTGGCGGGATGGGTCGGTCAGTTGTTCCCGCTTCTGATGCTGGCTGGCGCGGCGATCGTGACGACAGCCGTGATGACGACCTTGATCCGCGGCTTGCATCATCGCGAAGAGTTCGGCCTCGCGGCCGGAACTGCCGGTGCGTTCACCGATGTGTCGATCGTGCTGGCGGCCGTCGCCGTGTTGTTGGGTGATACGGGTCGAGCCGGCCTGGATCCGCGGCCGCTGTCGGTGCTGCCGGTGCGGCGCACCTCGTGGATGCTTGCCGAGTTGTGTGCGCTGTGTTTCGTTCATCCCGCGGCAGTCGTCATCTGGTCGAACGCACTCGCCTTGAGTTTGGGTGCGAGTTGGGGTGCGGCCGCCGTGACGCCCTTGGTCCTGATGGTCACGTTCGGAGCGGTCGCCGTCATCGCGGCCGCTGCTGTGCTGGCGCGCGCCCTGGCGCTTGAATTGTGGTTGCGCGGTCCTGCGACCCTGCTCGCACCGTTGCTGCGGCTGTTGGCGCTCAGCGTTCCTCTCTATTGGTTGTTTGGACGAGGCGCGAGCAACGCCGTGATTCTCCATTACAGCGACGGATACGGCCCCGGTTCGATCGTCGCGCAAGGACTCACAGATGCGTGGCACGGCTCGTGGCGCGCGCTGGTGTGGGCCGGCGCACTCGGACTGATGGCGGCCGGCACGATGGTCGCCGCATGGGGCGTGCGATTGCCTCGCGTCACCCCCTCGCGCAGCAACCGCTGGATGACACACGCCACGTTTCGCCGTGTTTGGGGGGCGCCGCGCGCTCTACCCCCGTTGCTTCAGTCGGTCTCGATCGCCGCCGTGGTCGTGCTGCTTGCCGCGTTTGCGCACCGCCACGGATGGGGAGTCGAGGTGGCTCCGGCAGTGGCCGCGATCACGGGGGCCTGGTTGCTGACCTCAGCATCGGCTCCTTTGATGGCGAACTCGCTCGGGCTCGGGGGTGTCGCGGCGGCGTCGATAGGACTGCTACCGCATGCCTGGTGTCGCCGGCTGATCGGGACGCAACTGACGCTGCTGATTCCCCCTGTTTGTTTTCTGCTCTTGCTTGCGCTCGCGATCGAAGCCTCGATGCACGATGCACGCGCCGCGCAACTCGCGTTGGGACTGGGAGTCGCTCAGCTGCTGGTTGCGGCCGGCAGCGGGAGTGTTTGCGCGGTGCTCTGGCCGTGGCCGATGAGTCTGCACGACGAGACGGACGCGTCGTGGGGCCCAGGGGCATCGCGCTTGATCGTGCCGGCGACGCAGTCGCTGTTCCTGGCTCCGGCTAGCATGGCCCTCGTGTCAGGGCGCAACGATCTGCGTCTTGTCCTATGCTGCATCGGGCTCGCGGCAGTGATTGCTGCGGCAGGATGGTCGATCGCGTGGTGGCAACTTCGGCGTCATCCAGGTCGCGTCTCGGAGGCCTTGCTCTCCTAGCGGCACTCTCCTGCGCAAGTCTCCCGTGCGCGAACGCCGAGCCCAAGATCACGCTCGTTCACCAGACCTGGGTGACGCTCGAGTTGACGCTGGTGCTGCAGGATGCGGCGGGGCGCACGTCGGAGCGGCGCGAGACGCTGCGCGGCCGCGCGGGGGAACAACTCGCGTTTGCTGCGC
>CAZAHQ010000048.1:0-12939 GCA_964484415.1 uncultured Acidobacteriota bacterium
GCACCACCGCCGGCGCGAACATCACGTCGGCAGCGCACCAGGGCCCAAACAGATACGGCCCGCTCTTGGAGTGCTGCGCCAAGGCCGGCTCCCACAACGACATCATCTCGCGCGCTTCAGCGATGGCCCCATCGTTGGTGCGCAGGTCTTCACCGAGGAAGCACAAGTTGAACGACATCCCGGCGCGCAGCGCCATGAAGCCGGAGTGCATCGCTGCCGCCAGCCAGCGCGCATGCGCACGCGCCGCCGGATCGCGTGGCCACAACGATGGATGCTGCGGTGCTGGATACGTTTCCTCCAGGTACTCGATGATCGCCAGCGAATCGGGGATCACCAAGCCACGATCGTGCAGCACCGGAACCTTCCCGGTCGGCGAGACTTCACGTCGCTGCGCGCGATCGCGATCGTCGCGCAGCGTGATGCCGCGCTCGACGAATGCCAACTTCTTGGCGCGCAACGCGAGCCAGCCGCGCAACGACCATGATGAGAGATTCTTTTCACCGATGTACAGAACTCGTTCTTCGGACACAGGTCACCTCCTAGGGGCTGCCGACGGACCGAGCAGTATGCACATCTCGGCACGGCCGATCCGTTCGGTCGCCAGTTGCTTGCCACCTTCGATACGCGCCAGAAGCGGTTTGGCTTCGACGCATTTGAGAATCAATGCTCGCGCCGGTCCTTCGGTAAGAAATCTGTAACGGTCGCGCTTATTCCCCAGCAGCACCGCATGGTCGAAGTCGCCGTACCACGCAATCAGGTCGGGCTTGGTGTCGGTGAGTCCCACCTCGACTCCAGGAGGGATCGCTTGCAACAGTCGCGTCGCGCCTCGGCGCGCGTCTTGAACTTGATTCCACATCGGCGTCACCGTGAACGGCACGATCAGGCCGATCAGAGCCAAACCGAGCGCGGGGATCGCCAACGCATCGCGCCGCCCGCGAGCGACCCCGATCCCCGTCAGCAGCAGACTGACCGCGACCAAAGCAAACACCGGCGTGAGCCAACTGCGCGCCGAGTCTGCGAACGGCATGCGGAAATGGCGAGCGACACTCGGTGCCAGGATCGCGGTGGTCATTGCAACCAGGCCGATCACGCCGATCGCGCCGCCTGCGATCTGTCGAAGCCGTACCTGTCGTCGCTGCTCCTGCCAAGCGCCCGCCATCATGAGCGCAAGCCATGGGAAAGCCGGCAAGAGATACACGCCGCGTTTGCCGTGTGGAATCGAGAAGAACAGCAAGGAGAAGGCGATCAACAACAGCCAGGCGCGGGCGCGCGGTTCACGCCACGCGGAAATGAGCGCGGAAGGGAGTAGCGCGACCGACCAAGGCAATAGCCCGCCAATCAACGCGGGGCCGAAATACCACCACGGCTCGAGGTTGTCCCAGGAGTGAATGAACCGCGTCCCGTTTTGCTTCCATGCCTCCGCGAGCGGTTCTTGCAAACCGTTGCGCAGCGCATAGGCGATCGGCCACGGGAAGGCGATCAGCGCAAAGCTCAGGAGCGCAGCCGGACGCAGCAACGGCCGCCACGACCACCATTCAGCTTTGGCCACCGCCGACGCAAGACACGCCAACACGACCCACAGGATGGCGACGGGGCCCTTCGTCATCGTACCCAACGCAATCATCGATCCGGCCAACGGACCGGCCCAGGCCTGTCCCTCTGTCGCACGCCGCAAGGCTGCGAGGCTGGCGAATACGAACAGCGCCAACAACGGATCGGTGGCAACCCATGCGCCACGCGCCACCACCAGTGGCGAGGCCAACCAAATCAGCACTGCATGTGTGGCGATCGTTTCCCCGAGCCAGCGTCGTGCTTCGCGAAACAAAAAGGCCGTCAGCATCAGCGTTGCAAGTAACGGCGGCAGGCGCGCAGCCCATTCGCTGGGTCCGCCGCTCAAGCAAAAACTCATCCCTTGCAACCAAAACAGGAGTGGTGGCTTGTCGAGATAGGGGCGGGAGAACTTCTGCAACTCGATCCAGTTGCCACTCTCGAACATGTTGCGAGCGATCAAGGCAAAGCGCGGTTCGTCAGGCGGCGTGAGTTCCCGCTGGACGATCGTCGGCACGAATACCGCAGCCGCGATCAAGACCAACAGTGTCGTGCGCGGGACTCTCCAACGGCTAGCGAGCATCGGCGCTCGTATCGAGGACTGCCGTGTGATTGGCCAACACGGTGTAATCGGTAACCCCGAGCCGTTGCCGCCAAACGGTGCATGCGGCGGTCGTCAAGCGCCGCACCAATCCCTGCTTTTGATCGTCCTGGACGATCACCCAGAAGGGAGCCTGACCCGACAACCGCTGGGCCAGGCGAGCCATGCTTGGCCCGTCGCCCGGGTCGGCCTCGTCCAGCGTGCCTGCGTAAAACCCGAACTGCGCACGAAAGTCGACCATTCCGCCGGGCGCGCCAGGCACCAAGAAACGCTGAGCGTTAGCGATGAACTCTTTTGTAGAGCGCTGTTGGTCGACGGCCGGGTAGATCGTCACGAAGATCGCGGCATAAAGACCGAGCCACGCCAGGCCAACGTACTTTACGTAACGTCCGGCGCGCGGCGCGATGACCAAAGCGAGCGTGGTGAGTGACACCGCCGAAAATGCCAATGCCAGCCAGGTGGGATCGAAGGTCACCCCTTCTTTTGCGGCGAGTGCAGGCAAGACTCGCAACGAAGCGACGACCGCCAGAGCTGAGATCAGTGTCAGACCGAAGGCCGCGAGGCGGTGCCATGTGAGCGCTCCCGAGCGGCGGCGCACACGCCACGCTAAATCGAGGGCGAGCCATGTCGCCGCCCACGGATACGCCGGCATCAAATACAGATCGCGCTTTCCTCTCGAGATCGAAAAGAACAACAGCGTAAATAGGAACGCACCAAACAACAGGCGCCGTTGCCAAGCGGAACTGTCCTCGCTCTTTTCGCGCAGGCCCCACAGCGCGGCGGGCAAGAGCAGCGAGGTGGGAAAAAAGTCGTACCAAGGGACCGTGAGGAAGTACCAGAACGGTTTGACGTGATGCCACGATGCGGCGTATCGCACCGCCGTCTGCTTGAACAAGATGTTGCTGAGCCATGCCTGGTGGCCGGTCGACAGTGCATGCACGCCGGCGGGAACGATCCACGCTCCAACCACCAACAGATAGGCCAACCAACCCCAGCCGCTGAGTAGTAGCGCGCGCCACGGTGAGGGACGTCCCGCCAGGCGCGCCCCCAACAAAAGCCCGCCCAGTGGTAGCAGCAAGGCCACGGGGCCCTTCACCAATGTGCCGCAACCCATCAACGCAAATGCGACGGCGATTCGCCGCCGGTCGACCGTTCCATCGGGAGCGATCCCAACCCCCTCGATCAACAGCACGAAGGCCCACGTCGTGAAGGCAGTCAAGAGCATGTCGAGTTGGCCGGTCGTGCCTTGCATCGTGAAACGAAACGAGACTGCGGCAAGCCCGGCCGCCAAGGTCGGTAGCCAGGCGGGCGCCTCAGGCGCCATCCGCCGGGTCAAACGCCCAATCGCCACCAGGGTCAGGAGTCCCGCCACAATGGAGGGGAACACCGCAGCCGGTTGCCCGATTTCACCCAGCAACCCTCCAGCGACGGCGATCAGCCAGAACATGAGAGGCGGCTTGTCGGGATAGGGGTGACCGTTGACGTGGGGGATGAGGTACTCGCCCGTTTCGGTCATCTCGCGAGCGACCAGGGCGTACTTCGGTTCGTCGGGCGCCCACAGGTCGCGTTGCCACAAAGAACTCAGCGCGACGAGGCCCCAAGCAAGCAGGACCGTCCCCACCCCGAGACCGGAAAGAATCAGACGCGATCTGGACACCGGCGGATTCTGCCACGCGTGGCGAGACGTTGACATTCCACGTCACGGGACCGAGGTTCCTACCCGGGCCATTCATCCCGGGCGCGGGTCGCCCTCCCGCGATGCGTGACTCACGGAGGCAGCTGTGAACGAGATCTCTCGCTACGACTACGACCGCAGTGAAAACGAGCCTCACCAGGCGCCAGTCGCGACCTCGTCGGTTTCCGAGATGCGACGTGTTTTCGGCGTGAATGTCGATCGGTTGCGCAACGCCGTCGAGGTGCTGGCCTGCCGGATCCTGGAGCGCAAGCTCGAGACCTGCATCGAGATCTGCCACTGCCAGCAGTGCATCGAAGACATCTACTGCCTGGCGATGAATCGCACGCCGCCGCTTTACTACCACTCGGAAAAGAACTTCGCGCAGCGCTTGAAGGACCAGGGACCGCCGCGCGATATCCTGCAGTCGATCGAGACCGCGATCGATCACGCGATCGTCACGGTGGGACAAAACCCCTCGCACGACTGACAGTTCGCAGCCCGCAGCACTCGTCGGCACCACGACCATCAGGCCCACGCGCATAATCGTGTTCGATGCACGTACTGACCGACCCTTCGTCCATCGATCCCTATCTGCGCGACGAGAGCCGCATGCCGGGTGGCGCGGCCTCGGCGATATGGGTTCCTGCTTCGACCGAAGAACTTCGTCAAGCGATCTGCGATGCGCGCGCGCAGCGCCAACGGGTCACCGTCGCGGGGGCAGGAACAGGGGTCACCGGCGGGAGGATTCCGGCCGGTGGTGTCGTGATCTCCACCGAGCGATTGACCGCCATTCGCTCCGAGGGTGAGTCGATCGTCTGCGGTGCCGGTACGACGCTGGCTACAGTCTTCGCTGCGGCGCAGTCGATGCGGCGTTTCTATCCGCCCGATCCCACCGAATGGTCGGCCTCGATCGGCGGCACCTTCGCGACCAATGCCTCCGGTGCGCGTTCGTTCGCGTTTGGTGCGACGCGTCGGTGGGTGCAACGCGCGGTCGTGTTGCTGATCGACGGCACCGTTCTCGATCTGTCGCGCGGCGCCGTCACTGCCGCGCGTGGATCGTTCACGCTGCCCGATGGGCGACGACTGCCTGCCCCCGACTGGAATATGCCGCAGACCAGCAAACACGCCGCCGGGTACTACAGCATGCCGTCGATGGATCTGATCGATCTGTTCATCGGGTCGGAGGGAACCCTGGGTGTGGTCGCCGAGGTACAGCTTGCAACGATTCCAGCGCCGCGAGAAATTCTGGGCGGCCTCTTGTTCTTCTCGCAAGAATCCGACGCATTCGGCCTGGTCCGCGCGGCGCGCGCGCGGCGGCGATCGGTCGAACCGCTGGCACTGGAGTTCTTCGATGCGGCCGCATTGAACCTGGCGCGCACACACGATCCGCAAGTGCCCGCGGCGGCAGCAGCGATCTTCTTCGAGCAATTGCTGACCGATGGATCGCGCGAGCAAGTACTGGATGGATGGATCCGACTGGCGGAACAGCATGCCGCGCATGCCGATTCCTGGTTGGGGCAGGGGGCCGCCGACCAAGCCCGCTTCCGCGACCTGAGGCACGCTGTTCCGGTGGCGATCAATCAGACGCTGGCGCGGCGTGGCGTCACCAAGGTCGCGACCGACAGTGCACTCCCTCTGGAGCGAACGGAGTCCTGGTTGGCGCAGGCGCGCGAGTGGCTCGATCGACAGCGGTTGGAGCATGTTGCGTTTGGTCACGTCGGTGACGAGCACTTGCACGTCAACATACTGGCTCGCGACGCTGAGCAGTTGCCCGAGGCCCGGGCGGCGTTCTACGAGTTGACGAGGCGCGCGGTCGCGGCGGGCGGCACGGTTTCGGCCGAGCACGGGGTTGGAAAACTCAAGCGCGACCTGCTGAGGATGATGTATTCAGACGAGGTGCTGGCACGAATGCAGCAAATAAGGCACTCACTCGATCCCGAAATGGCCCTGGGACAGGGGACACTATTGCCATGAGAAACAACCTGAGGTTCACGATCGCCAGCGTGCTTCTCCTGCTCATGATCGGGATGGCGTGCCGCTCGGCCCCCTACTTCCCACCCTCGACTCAGATGCCGTCGAGCGAGTACGGCAAGGCGCTGCTGGGATTGCGCGAGCCGCCGTTGTGGGACAACACACCCTGCCCACAGTGCGAGCGTTACCGCTTCTTGTGGTTGCGCAGCGCCCATCGCAACGCGGTCTTCCGCGTCGAGATCAATCACGACGGCGAGGGCGCGCTGATCGTGACGCTCGGAGAGGTCGGTCCGAGAGAAAGTGCGGAGCGGAGCGTCAAGACCTATCGTCGTTCGCTCGTAACGGCCGAGGTCGAAGAGCTGCGCGCCGCCATCAAACGCGCCTCGTTCTGGACGATCGAGTCGGCTCCAGAAGCGGGGCGCACCGACGGCGCGCATTGGGTCTTCGAAGCACAGACCACCGACGGATATCGCCTGGTCGATCGCTGGTCGCCCGAGCCGGGCGAGTATCGGCAACTGTGCATGCTGTTCATCCGCCTTTCAGGTCTGGATGTCGGCCCGATTTATTGACGTTTATCGAGCACGCCCTTCAAGTCCATGATCGTGTTTTGATCGGAGACGATTACCGAGATCTTGTCGGACAGCTTCTCGACGTACAGGTAGCGAATGTAGTTCGGGTTATCGCGTAGCGCCTGATTGATCGTTTCGATCGCCTTGGATCGGCCCTGCGCCTCGATCACCTTGCGCTCGGCTTCGCGCTGTTCTTTCTCCAGCACGTATTTCATTTGCTCGGCGGCTTGCTGCGCAATCTGCTTCGCTTCGATCGCCTGCGCGAACTGCTCGGTAAAGCGTACGTCACGCAAGACCACCTCATCGACGATGAATCCATCCTTCTCGACAACGGCTTTCATCTTGGTGTTGATCTCGTCCTGAATCTTGGCGCGCTTGGACGAGTAGATGTCGGCGACCGGGTACTCGGAAATCACCATCCGGATGATCGAGCGCGCCGCAGGCCGGATGATCTTCTCCTCGTAGTCGGGCCCGATCTTCTGGTGAATTTCCGCGACCCGGTTCGGATCGATGTGATGCCAGATCGTGATATCGATGCCGACCTGCAGTCCTTCCTGCGTCGGCGACCAGAGCGAATCGTCCCAGCCGGCTTTGCGCCCTTCGCCGGTGGTCTTGGTCATGGTGTATTCCTGCCGTCGTAGGTCGTACTCCTTGGTCTGACTGATCAACGGCCAAACCATCGTGACGCCTTGATTTTCGACGCGGAACGACCTGGTGATCGTGTTGAAGATCACCAGAGCGTGTCCCACATCGACGGTTTGCACGGCGGTAATCGAGATCAGTAGCAGCGCGATCACCGCCAGCAACGGGAAGTACACGCGCCGCGCACCGAGTGGAACATCGCCAATGTCGATTGTGTGGCCGCCCGAGGTGGAGCGCGCCCGAACGATCGAGCGAATCAGAATCGCCAGGCTTACAGCAATCGTCGCGAGTATCAGAAAGAACAAGAGTCCACGCATCTGAATCCCTCCTGCAAGCCACTCTAGGAGCGCTTCCGGTGCGTGGCCTTGCCGCCGGAGCGCAGGTTCAGACCACTGGAGAGGACGTTGCCTCGCCGTGACGCGACCTGAATTTCAGGCTGGTGCGTCTAGCTTCGTTCGAAAGGGGTCGGATCTCCGGCCCCTGAGCGGAGCACGCTCGGTTCGCCGTCGCTCAGATCGATCAATGTGGATGATTCCACGCCGCCCCAGCCGCACTCCACGATCAGATCGACCAACTTCCCGACGCGCCGCTCGATATCGTCCGGATCGGCGAGAGGGAGGTCGTCGTTCGGGAGTCGAAGTGTGGTGGCGAGGATCGCGCCGCCGGTTTCACGCGCCAGCGCGCGAGAGACGTTGTGGTCGGGAACGCGTAGGCCGATGGTTTTGCGCTTTTCGAGCAACAAGCGTGGCACCTCGCGCGTGGCCGGCAGCACGAACGTGTAGGGCCCAGGTAGGAAGCGCTTCAGGATCCGGTAGTTGTGTGTATCGACCTCCGCGTATCGCGCCACCTCGGAGAGATCGGGGACGATCAGGCTGAACAGGTGCTTGCCGGTGTCGAACCCTTTCAAACGCGCCACCCGTTCCAGCGCTTGGCGCGAGCCTGGTGCGATTGCCAGCGAGTAGCAGCTATCGGTCGGCACGACCGCGACGCCGTGATCCGACAACACTTTCGCGGCGCGCTGTATGTAACGCGCTTGCGGCGTTTCGGGATGCACGATCATGCGAGGGGCACTCATGGCCGGACACCGAACCGTCCCGCCTCATCACGCACCAGCTGACCGAAGGCAAACTCGGGATCATGTGTGAAGAACAGGCGCGCGCGACGCGGAAGCAGTTCTTCCCACAGCGCCTTCTTCTCCTCGATCACGAGTTCTGGAAATCGGTCGTAGCCCATGGTGATCGGCACGTGAACCCAATGACGTCCGGGCGCCAAGTCGGCAACGAACACGACCGGCCCGTCGTTTGTCGCAATCTCGGTGCAGAGCATTCCCGGTGTGTGTCCGTGGGCTTCGTGAAACCGATAGCCGTCACCGAGTGTCGTGCTTTCGTGGCAATCGGCGATCTCGAGTCGTCCGCTTGCTTCCAAGAGCGCGGGTAGTTCGGGAATGAAGCTGGCGCGATCGCGCGGATGAGGTTTACGAGCCCGCTCCAGCGCTCGGTGACCGACCACGATCGTGGCGTTCGGAAACAACAACTCGAGCGGTTGTTCCGGTGAGTATTGTGTGAGCAGCCCGCCGGCATGATCGAAGTGCAAGTGGCTGAGCACCACGGCATCGATGTCTGTGTGGCCCAAGCCGTGTTCGGCGAGGCTCTGCAACAGCATGTGCCGCTCTTCCTGCACACCGTAGCGTTCACGAAGCTCGGGCGAGAAAAACGCGCCGATTCCGGTCTCGAACAGGATGTTGCGTTGCGCTTCCTGCACCAAGAGCGCACGACAAGCGAGCGGAATCCGATGACGATCGTCGGGAGCGCACCACTTTTCCCACACGGCACGGGGTGCGTTGCCGAACATCGCCCCCCCGTCGAGGCGTTGCGTGTTGCCTTCGATTGCGATCAAGCGGCGTTGCATGCCGGGATTCTAGGCGCGGCTGCGCCGCCGCGCCGCCGTGGTCGGTCATGCAGCGCAGGATTGGCCCAGTCGAGAAGTCGGTCGCCGGATTGGAGATCGACTTTGAAGCGGAAATAGGTAGACCGTCCCCGAATTGCGTCGCCGAATCGGGGTCAGCGCGGAAGGGGGAGGGCGGCGGAGCGCTTGCCGAGCCAGCGTTTCAGGACCGCGGCGAGGTCTTGGGACTGAAAGGGCTTGGCCAGATAGTCGTCCATGCCGGCGGCAAGGCAGTGATCGCGATCGCCGTTCAGGGCGTTGGCGGTCAACGCGACGATCGGGATTCGCGCTCGTTCATCGTGCCGCGCGCGGATCTCGCTGGTCGCCTGGTAGCCGTCCATCACAGGCATCTGACAGTCCATCAGGACGAGATCGAATGGTCGTGCGTCGAGCGCATCGAGTGCCAGCCGGCCGTTGCTCGCGATCTGGACCTCGTATCCCAACCGCTGCAGTTGGCGCATCGCGACCTTCTGATTGATGGGGTTGTCCTCGACCAGAAGAACCCTTCCGCGAACCTCGGTATCAGGTGCGTCCCACGTCAGTTGATGGCGTGTGATGATCGGGCGGCTCGTATGTGGAGTTGCTGTGGCACTGAGGACACGCGCCAAGCACTCGGCCAATTGCCCTGTGCGAACAGGCTTGGTGAGGTAGGCGGCAAACCCGGCGTGACTTGCTCGTGCGGAATCGCCCCGCAGGCCGCAGCCAGCCAGGAGGATCAGCGGCAGATCAGACCACGACGCGTCGGACTTCAACTGGGCGGCCAACTCCTCGCCGCTCATATCGGGCAACTCCGGAGCGATCACGGCTGCGGAGAATCGCGGGTTCGTGCCGGCGGAACGAAGCTGTGAGAACGCTTCGCTCCCGCTCTCTACCCCGTGGACGCTCACACCGCAGGGCAGCAACTGTTGAGTGATTGCGAGGCGCGTTGGCGAGTGCGGCTCGACCACCAAGAGCGTGCGCCCCGCGAGCGAGTCGAGTGGGATCGGGGCCTGCTCGCTCGCCGTGAGCGCTCGTTGCAGCGGCAACGTGAACCAGAATCGCGAGCCTCGACCCGGCTGCGAGTCCACGCCGATCGTGCCCCCGAAGCGCTCGACCAAACGCTTACAGATCGCCAGCCCCAGGCCGCTGCCACCGAACCGCCGCGTGGTCGAGGCGTCGATCTGTGAGAAAACCTGGAACAGCCGATCGATGCGATCCAAGGGAATTCCGATGCCACTGTCTTCCACAGTGAAGCGCAGCAATACCGCCTGCGCGCCGATCTGCACGGCTTCGATCTCGACACAAACATCTCCTGCCGCGGTGAACTTGATCGCATTCGAGATCAGGTTGGAGAGCACCTGCCGAAGCCGCCCCGGATCGCCGCGCAACGCGTCGGGCACCTCGGCGTGCACGATGCAGGTCAGTCCGAGTTGCTTCTCGGACGCGGTAGGAGCCAACACTGCGATGACCTCGTCGACCGCTCGCCGCAAGCCGAAATCGATCGATTCCAGCTCGAGCCGTCCAGCCTCGACCTTGGTGAAATCGAGGATGTCGTTCAGCAACGCCAACAAGCTCTCGGCGCTGGTGCGGATCGTCTCGGCGAACTCGCGCTGCTCTTCGTCGAGGTTGGTCTCGATCAAGAGCGATGTCATCCCGACGATGCCGTTCATCGGGGTGCGGATCTCGTGGCTCATGTTGGCGAGAAACACGCTCTTGGCTTCCGCCGCTGCTTCGGCACGCGCACGCGCCGCTTGCAATTCGGCCGCCATCTTCACCTGCGCGTTGAGCGCGGAGAGCATGGCGCGAGAGGTCTTCTGCAACTCTTCCTCGGCGCGACGCCGACCGGTGATATCGCGTCCGACGCTCTGTATTTCTTGAATCGCGCCGGCAGGGCTACAGACGGCACTGTGGGTCCACTGGATCCAGCGTTGCAGTTCATCGCCTCGAGAATGAGCCGCGTCGTGAACCGTCACCGGCGCATCGGCCGAGAGTTGATCGAGCTGTGAGGAGATCTCGACTCGCTCGGCGTCGGGAAGGACCGATTCCAGCGGCTGCCCGATCAATTCGTGAGCCGAGCGCTTCAGGCTCGCTGCGAAGGCTCGATTGACGAACAGAAGGCGCCGCTCTGCGTCGGTGCGAACGATCAGATCGGCCTGTTCGTCAACGATCGCGCGGTAACGACTTTCCCGCGCAGTGACATCGACAAGTTGCCGGCGTAGATCCTCCAATTCCATCTGGAGGCGCTTCACCTGCAGCGCTGTCTTTGGTGCTGCGCCCATCCGTATCGGCTCTCCAACTCGTGCGTGGCGAGAGGGGCGTTTCCGGAGGGCCCCCCCTACGCACTGCTCTCATCGGCCGCTTCCGACCGATTCCGTACCCTGAAGTCGCGACTCTTTCGTGTTTCGCCGAGCACGGGCATCATGCGCGGGGCCAATGCGAACCGTCGATTCGAATCGAAACAGTCCGGCGACTCGCCGCCAACGCGCGGCAGCGGTTTTGGCGACGCTCGAGCAACTCTATCCGGAGGCAGAGTGCGAGCTGGCACATGCCGACCCGTTCCAACTGCTGATCGCCACAATTCTCTCCGCTCAGACCACCGACAAAGCGGTCAACCAGGTCACGCCGTCACTTTTTGCACGTTACCCGGACGCTTATGCATTGGCGCAGGCCGACCTGCGCGCGGTCGAGACGGTGATCGCAACAATCGGCCTGTTTCGGAACAAGGCCAAAGCGATTGTGGGTGCCGCACGAGAGTTGTGCGCACGCTTCGACGGGATCGTTCCCTCCGAGCGCGCCGCGTTGGAATCACTGCCCGGGGTTGGACGGAAGACGGCCAGTGTGGTCTTGTCCAACGCGTTCGGCGTGCCGGCCCTGGCAGTTGACACACATGTGCAACGCCTCTCTCGATTGCTTGGCTTGTCGCGCCACACCGACCCCGTCAAGATCGAGCACGACCTCACCGCTCTGTTCGCGCCCGAGCGTTGGGGCTTCGTAAGCCACGCCTTGATCTGGCATGGACGACGGGTCTGCGTGGCGCGCACCCCACGTTGCGCAGAGTGCCGATTGAATCCAACGTGTCCAGCGGCGTTCCAAACCGGTGCCTCCGCGACTCGCCTTCGGACCAAGAAAGGGACTCGATGAAGATCGTTTTGGTGGCGGGCGCCCGCCCCAATTTCATGAAGATCGCACCGGTGCACCGCGCGCTGCGGGAGGCAGGGCATCGACTCATCTTGGTGCATACCGGCCAGCACTACGACGCGGCGATGAGCCAGCTTTTTTTCGATCAGCTCGGCATTCCGCACCCCGACGAGAATCTCGAGGTAGGGTCCGGTTCGCACGCGGTGCAGACCGCCGAGATCATGCGGCGGTTTGAACCGCTGCTGCTGACCCACGTCCCGGACTTGGTGATGGTCGTCGGGGACGTCAACAGCACAGCCGCCTGTGCGATGGTGGCGAAAAAGTTGCCTCGTATCGGGGTCGCTCACGTCGAGGCCGGCCTGCGGTCCTTCGATCGCACGATGCCCGAAGAGATCAACCGACTGGTGACCGACGCACTGTCTGACCTGCTCTACACATCAGAGCGAGCTGGCGACATCAATCTGCGCGCCGAAGGGATCCCGCCCGAGCGGATCGTGTTTGCCGGGAACGTCATGATCGATACGCTCAGGACTCACCTGCCGGGAGCGCGATCGACCGATGCGGTCACTCGGCATGGGCTGACGGTCCGTCAGTACGGCCTGGTCACACTGCATCGACCGGCGAACGTCGATGACCCGCAGGTGTTTCGCCCATTGATGGACCTCTTGGGTCAGGTTTCGGTGTCGATGCCGATCCTTTTTCCAGTACATCCACGCACGCGGCCGGCGATCGATGCCTGGGGAACCGAACGCGGCGGTCTTCCCAGCGGAATGAAGATCGTCGCCCCGCTGGGATATCTGGAGTTTCTGCACCTGATGTCGGAGGCGCGCTTGGTGCTGACCGACTCGGGCGGCGTGCAGGAGGAAACCACG
>CAZAHQ010000049.1:0-12911 GCA_964484415.1 uncultured Acidobacteriota bacterium
AATAACTGTCTGTCGGCGAACTTACCCTTTTGTCTTGGCGATCGCCGCTTCGATGTCGCGACGGAGGTTCGGATTGACCCGGACCCCGAGTTGTTCGGCATGCTGGAGGTTTTCCAATGCCTGCTGCGGCTGATTCAGGATGAGGTACCCAGAGGCTAGGTTATTGAACACGCTCCCGAACTCGGGGCTGCTCTTGGCGCAGGCCTCCCAACTCGCAACCGCCTGGTCGACCCGCTTCAAATAGAACTGGGCGTTTCCGATGTAGAAGAACACTTCGGCCGGCGGTTCCTTGGCAGTGGTCGAGGAGGGAGTCTTGATCAACTGCAGCTTTCGGATCGTCTCTTCGATCTGTAGCTTGCGAGTGTCCACGTTGCCGACTTTGACCCGCGTGTTACTGAGGTTGATCAGTTCATCGCGATACTCGCGAATCTGCATTTGAGCGTCGTTGTATCGATCTTGTTGCAAGTCGAAGAGAATGTCGCCGATCCGTGCGTAGCCATCGCGCGCCGTCTCGTAGTAGTGGAGTGCGTCCGCGAAGTTCCTCTCCTGCACGGCGATGTGTCCCAACGCCAGGTTCGCCTCCGGGAAGCCTGGAAGCGTGTTCGCGGCCTTGGTCATCAGCTCTTTTGCCTTGACCGTGTCCTGCTTCTTCAATGCCGCAGTGCCCTTGTGAAAAAGATCCGTTGCCTCACGCAACGCTCGGGCACGATCATCCGCAACACTGCTCCCCGAAACGAACATCAGCAGCATGCAAGCAGCAAACGTCAACAAGCGAACCGATCGCTTCATGGACGGACCCTCCCATCATCGATTCCCAAGTAATTCGGGGACGGTCTACCTATTTCGCCTTTCCCGCACCGACACGATACGCGCGCAAACCGGGAAATTCGACAATTGTCTCCGCGCTACGTCGCGCTGAAGAGCCAGTCGATGACGCGCGATAGATCGTTCTCGTCATGCCAGCCATGCCACGCGATCCGCAGATAACCCTCGCGAACAGACGCGTAAATCTGCCGGCGCATTCCGTCGCGAAGCAATGTCTGAAGCCACGCGTTGCCGCGCCCGCCGTGATGCAGCGAAAGAATCGCTCCCAATCGACCGCGCATCTGCAGGGCACTCAGGCGAGAGACGTCATGCCTCCAAACATCGTGATTGCGGAGCGCCTCGAGCAAAGCAGACTGGAGTTCGTCGATATGCGCGGCGATCGCCGCCACCCCCGCGCTATTGATAATTGCCAACGAGGCTTGGAGCGCGGCGGCCCCCACCAGGTTCGGCACGCCGACCTCGAGCGCCTCGCCGTTGACACGAAACGCGCGCGCGAAATCGGTGCCGGGGCGCGTGAAATCGGTGGCCTCCTCAACCGCCAGCCAACCTCCCGGCGGGGCGATCCGCGCACGAAAAGCAGGCTCGGTCCAAAGCAGCCCGAGCCCCTGCGGCGCCAGGAGCCCCTTGTGCCCGTTGCAGGCCAGCGCCGAAACTCCGTCGAGAGTACACAGGCGTGTCCCAACTCCCTGGATGGCATCGCAGACCAGCGGGATACCACGCTGGGCCAACGCGGCACCAAGTCGGCTGATATCGAGTGCCAGTCCATCTTGAAATCGAACGGAGCTCACGGTGACGAGTGCGGTGCGCGAGGTGACGGCGGCGATCAATCGCGCCTCGGGATCCGCGTCAATCGGCGGTGGAGTGGAGGTGAGTGCCGCGCTCCCGCTTTGGTGGCCTTCCCATAGCGGAACCTCGCGGAAGTTCACGCCGCGCGGACGAAGCGCCAACCACGGCCACGCATTCGTCGGAAACTCTCCGAGCGGTGCGACGACTTCATCTCCCTCTTTCCACGGCAGTCCCTGCGCCACGGTAGCGAGTCCGCTCCCGGTAGAGGAAACCAGCGAGATGTCTTGCTCACGTGCCGCCAGGAGTGTGGCGGCTTGACGCCGCACGCCGGCCGGCAGCCCGATGAAGTCCTCGTTCCAACGCAGTGTCCACGGCTGCAGTTCGCGTTGCATGATCTCGTCGACCGCGCGCGCTGCAGCCCGGGGCACCGGACCCTCGGCGCAATGCATGACCCACACGACGTTCCCGAAATCGAACTGCTCGCGCGCCAGTGGAAGGTTCGTCAACGACATGGTCACCAGCGCTCGATCATCAGATCGGTGGTAATGCGCGCCACGCCGTAACCGTAGGCGCGTCGGAAGTCTCGAAACGCTGCTGGGTGCAGGCACATCGCCAGTACCTCGAGCGAGTCGGCCAGTCGTGGGCCTGGGCGATTGAACCAGGCGTTGCCGTCGGCAAAGTACACGCGACCGCCGCGTGCTGCGGGCCATAGTCGCCACGGCACGAGCGCACGAAACGATCGCAACTCTTCCAAGGCCCGATCGAGTGAAAAACCACACGGCTTCACGACCACGACATCAGGGGCTAGTGCGGCCAACTCATCCGCAGTAAGTACGCGCGACGGTTCGCCAGCGACCGCTGCCAACGGGACTCCTCCAGCAAGCGTGACCATGTCGGGAGTCCAGTAGCCACCTTGCATTGGCGGCTCGATCCATTCCAACGTCAGTACTTGCGGCACCTCCGCCACGCGTGCAGCCCGCTCCGAGACCTCCTCGACCCGCCGTCGAATTCCTCCGCATAGCTCTGAGGCTGTGGCGTGTTTGCCGGTCGCCTCGGCCACAGCATCGATGCCGCGGTAAAGATCGTCGAATCGCGCAGGGCCCAGCCTGAGAACTCTCGGTGCGAGTCCGGCAACCGAACGCACCGAGGCCTCGACCTGCTCGGCCGAAACCGCGCAGACCTCGCAAAGATCCTGCGTTACGATCAGATCGGGTCGCAGTTCCGCCAGCAACGCCCAGTCGATCTCGTAGAGCGATAACCCTGCAGACAAGTTGGTTTGAACGGCGGCGTCGATCTGGGCGCTGGTCTTGCCGGTAACTACGCTCTTGGTCAACCGCGGTAGCCCCTGGATCTCGAGCGGATGATCGCATTCGTGCGAGATGCCCACGAGTGAGTCACCGGCGCCCAACGCACAGATGATCTCGGTGGCTGCAGGCAGAAGCGACACGATGCGAAGCATGGGCCGATTCTACCCGCCTCACGACGATTGCTAGACACGAGGTTTCAGCTAATCATCCGCGGCATGCAATTGGTTTGGCACCGAGGCGACCTACGAACTCACGATCATCCGGCGCTGCACGCCGCCACCTCTGCCGGCCCGTGCATCGGCCTGGTGATTCTGGACCCGCGGATCTTGGACCAGACATCAGCGCGGCGAAAAGCCTGGTTTACCGCCAACGTCTCCGCGTTACGAACTTCCTACGCAAAGCGTGGCTCGGTGCTGCTGGTGCGTGAAGGCGTACCGTGGGAAGTGCTCCCGCAACTCGCTCAAGAACTCGGTGCGCACGCGGTGCATGCCATCAAGAGTTACACGCCGTATGGGCGATGGCGCGACAGCTCCAGCGCCGAAGCGCTCACCGTGCCGTTGCATTGGCATGCCGGCCAGTACGTTCAAGAGCCCGGCAGCGTGCGGCGCGACGATGGCGGGAACTACACGGTTTACACCCCGTACTCCAAGCGCTGGTGGGCTGTGCCGATGCCGATCCCGTTGGCGTCCCCGTCTCAGTTGCACGGGACGACACTGTCGCTCCCGCACGGTGAAATCCCAGCTCTGGAGTCTGATGTTCCGTTACCGAGCGCGGGAGAGGACGCTGCCATGAACGCACTCGATGCGTTCCTCAAACACAAACTCGCTGGATACGAGAAAGGTCGCGATCGGCTCGATGGCAGTGGTTCCAGCGGATTGTCGGTTTATCTCAATCTCGGCGTCTTGTCGCCCCGCGTTGCGGCCCACCGCGCTTGTGCAGCCGGCGGTGCGGGCGCGCAGAAGTGGGTTGCAGAACTGGCCTGGCGCGACTTCGGCGCCGACCTCATGTGGCACCGGCCCGAGATGCTACGTGCTCCTTTCGACGCGCGGTGGACCCGTATGCAATGGACTGAAGATCGTGTCGGGTTCGAGGCCTGGTGCGAGGGCCGCACTGGCTACCCCGTGATCGATGCCGCGATGCGAGAATTGAAGGCTACGGGCCACATGAGCAATCGCTGTCGCATGGTGGTAGCGCAGTTTCTTTCCAAGTTGCTGCTGTTGCCCTGGACGTGGGGCGAGCGAGTCTTCAAGGATTGGTTGCTCGACGGTGACACCGCGCAGAATGTCGCGGGCTGGCAATGGGCCTCGGGATTGGGCGTCGATGCAGCGCCGTACTTCCGAGTCTTCAATCCGGTCTCACAAGGAGCCGAGCATGATCCGGGCGGTGTCTGGATGAAGCGCTGGGTGCCCGAATCGCAAGGGCGGCCCGACGCGTTGCCGGGTGCGATCGTCGATGCTGGCGCGGCGCGCAAACGCTATCTCGACCTTGCGGGCCAGATCGGTCGAACCAAATGACACGCTTCGCCGCCAGCTCGGTACTCCCGGTTTCATCCGACGAGTTGTATCGCTGGCACGCGCGCGCCGGCGCGTTTCAGCGCTTGATGCCGCCCTGGGAACAGATGCGGTTGTTGCATCAGAGCGGCGGCATCAGCGACGGGGCCCGCGTCAAGTTCGAGATCCGACAAGGCCCGCTATGGTTGCGTTGGGAGGCGCAGCACTCCGAGCACGTTGAGGGCCGACAATTCCGCGACACCATGCTGCGGATGTCGGGAGTTGCCTGGACGCATCTTCATCGCTTCGAGCCAGTCACCGATGACAGCGCTCGACTCGTCGATGAGATCGACTTCACCTTCCCCTTCGGCGCGCTGGGTCGACTCGGCACCAACCCGATGCTGCGCAAGCTAAGGCGGCTGTTTGCGTTTCGGCATCGACGCACGCGCGATGATCTGTTGCGCCACGCAGCTTTTTCACACCGCTCACGGCTCGATGTGGCAGTGAGCGGCGCCAGCGGCTTGATCGGTGCACAGCTCTGCGCGTTTCTCAGCACCGGCGGGCATCGCGTGCGACGTTTGGTGCGCAAGGCAGCGGACGCTGCGGCCGGCGAAATCGCCTGGGATCCCGCGCGCGGGCAAATCGATAGCGCTGCACTCGAGGGAGTCGATGCGGTGATCCACCTCGCGGGAGAGAGCATTGCCAGCGGGCGATGGAGCGCAGCGCGCAAACAATCGATCCTGGCCAGTCGACTCGACAGCACGCGACTCCTGGCCGAGACGATTGCACGACTGGAACGCCCGCCGCGCGTCTTCGTGAGCGCCTCGGCCATCGGCTTCTATGGCGATCGAGGCGAGCCGGTCGATGAATCGAGCGGCACCGGCACCGGGTTTCTGGCCGAGGTCTGCCGCGCCTGGGAGGAAGCGACCGAGCCAGCGCGCGCCGCCGGGTTGCGTGTGGTTCACCCTCGGATCGGCATGGTGCTCGCCGCCCAAGGCGGCGCGTTGGCGAAGCTGCTCACGCCGTTTCGACTCGGGCTTGGTGGCCCTGTCGGCAGTGGCAAGCAGATCACCAGTTGGATCTCGCTAGACGATCTGATCGGCGTGCTTTACTGGACGCTGTTCGATGAAGCGATCAGCGGTCCCGTCAACGCGGTTTCGCCGCGCCCGATCGATAACCGCAACTTCGTTCGTACCCTGGGAGCAGTTCTCCATCGCCCCGCAGTGCTGCCGTTGCCTGCCTTTGCGGTGCGATTGCTGTTCGGCGAGATGGGTCAGCGCTTGCTGCTCGACGGCGCCGCGGTGCGCCCCGCACGGTTGTTGGCGGCGGGTTTTCCGTATCTTCACGCAGACCTCGAGACAGCCGTGCGCAGCGAACTGGGATTGCTCGCGGTTCCCGAAGGTTTTGCATGAGTGATTGCATTCAGAACTGACTACTTGGGTTGTAGTCGCGCGGCGCTCGTGATGGTCTGGATTTCGCGAAGACTCTAGCCCTAGACTCGCTTGCGAGCGCGACTGAATTCCCACCACGGCCGCAGCGGCTCGCCGTTGGCATGCGCGATCAAACTCTCGAAAACATCGCGAACGCAAATGTCTGGGGGCGATTGATCCAGCGCGCCGAGTGCGTCATACAGCGCCTGAGGATCGCGACCCGCGAGTTGCTGAAGCTCGGTGATGCCGAGGCGTTCGAGGTCACCCACGGTGGCTGGACCGACTCCCGGCAGGGCCAGCAGGCTCGAGGTCGTTTCATGCTGGTTTCGCAGGCCCATGCCGGCATATTAGCCCGGTCGGGTAGAATCCTGCGCATCGTGAGGGCAAGGCCATGGCTCGGCTATTTTCGAACATCCTCGAAGTTGTCGGACACACGCCGCTCGTCAGGCTCAATCGGGTCGCGCAGGGGGTGATCCCCGAGATCTACGCCAAGCTCGAGTTCATGAATCCAGGGGGCTCCGTCAAGGATCGAATCGGAAGCACGATGATCGAGGCTGCCGAGCGCGAGGGCTGGCTGAGAACAGGCGCCACCATTGTCGAAGCGACCGCCGGCAACACCGGCGTTGGACTCGCGCTCGCGGCTGCAGCAAAAGGGTATCGCTGCGTGTTCGTGCTGCCCGATAAGATGAGCGAAGAGAAGATCAATCTGTTGCGCGCTCACGGCGCAGAAGTGGTGATAACACGCAGCAATGTGACGCGCGACGATCCGGAGTACTACCTCAACGTTGCCAAGCGTCTGGCCAAAGAGATTCCGGGTGCGTGGTACTCCGATCAGTGGTCCAACCCCAACAACCCGCTCGCGCACTACCTCACCACCGGCCCAGAAGTTTGGGACGACACCGACGGCGAACTCGATGCCTACGTCGGCGGAATGGGAACCACCGGCACAACCACCGGTGTCGGCCGCTACCTCAAGGAACGCAACCCACAGATCCGTATCATCGCTGTCGAGCCTGAAGGATCCGTCTTCGGCGGCGGCACACCGGCACCGTACAAGGTCGAAGGGATCGGAAACAGTTTCATTCCCGACATGCTCGACACATCGGTGATCGACGAATACACCAAGGTGTCCGACAAAGAAGCGTTCAACATGGCGCGACGCATGGCGCGCGAGGAAGGGATGCTCTGCGGTGGTTCGTGCGGCGCCGCCGTGGTCGCTGCGCTGCGCTACGCACGCCGCCTCAATCGCCCTGGCCGTATCGTGGTGTTGTTGCCGGACACCGGCCGCAACTACATCTCCAAGTTCTATTCCGATCGCTGGATGCAGGAGTTCGGCTTTTGGGAAGAGGAGGGGGACGTCGGCGCGATCGTCGGACACGTGCTCACCCACAAGAGCGAAATGCCGGCACTCGTCGCGGTCGACTCCGACGCCACCGTGTCCGAGGCGATGGATGCCATGCATCACTACAACATTTCACAGCTCCCTGTCGTGCACGAGGGGCGCGCAGTGGGAAGCCTCGAGGTGATGAGCCTCTTGAAATTCGTGCATGATGGGCTGGATCCAAAAAATCAACGCATCAGCGCAGTCATGGCGCCGCCGATGCCCGAGATGGACGAGCGCACCGACCTCTCGCAACTGTATCGACACCTCTTGGCAGGCTCGGGCGGGGTCGTCGTTACCGCGGCCGGAGTGCCCAAGGCTGTGCTCACTCGAATCGATTTGATCGACTACTACACCCGGAGACGCGATGAAGTTCGCAACGAAAGCCATTCATGAGGGGCAGGAACCGGACAAGGAAACCGGCGCCGTCAATGTTCCCGTTTATCTCAGTTCCACGTTCAAGCAGGATGGAATCGGAAACTTTCGCGGCGGGTTCGAGTACGCCCGCACCGGTAATCCGTCGCGTCAGGCGCTTGAAGCGCAAATCGCTGCGTTAGAAAACGCAGCGTTCGGCGCCTGTTTCTCCTCCGGGTCGGCAGCCACCGCATCGATCTTCAACCTGCTCGCGCCGGGTGACGAGTTTCTCTCCACCATCGACGTCTACGGCGGCACGTATCGTTTGGCGACCAAAGTGTTCGCCAAGTACGGCCTGGACTTCAAGTTCCTCGATGCCTTCGATGCCGACCAGATCCTGGCCAAAGTGACGTCACGCACCAAGATGATTTGGGTCGAAACTCCCACCAATCCACTGCTCAACATCATCGATATCCAACGCCTGGCCGACGGTCGTCCCGCCGGTACGCTTCTGGTTGTCGACAACACTTTTGCATCGCCCGCCAATCAGACGCCGATCGACCTCGGTGCGGACATCGTCTGCCACAGCGTAACCAAGTACCTCGGCGGTCATAGCGATGTTGTCGGTGGAGCGCTCGCCACCAATCGTCAGGACTTGATCGATCCGATCAAGTTCTATCAGAACGCGGCCGGCGGCGTGCCTGGACCGATGGATTGCTTCTTGGTCCAGCGCGGAATCAAGACGCTCGAGCTACGAATGGAGCGCCATCAGCTCAACGCGTCGCGGATCGCGTGGTGGCTCGACAGTCATGCTCGGGTCAGTCACGTGTACTTTCCCGGATTGCCGACTCACCCCGGTCACGAGATCGCCAAACGGCAAATGCGCGGCTGGTCGGGGATGGTCTCGTTCCGAATCGAAGGCGGTCGCGCGGCTGTCGATCGCTTTGTTGAAAAACTCGGGATCTTCTCGCTGGCTGAAAGCTTGGGCGGCGTCGAGTCGTTGGTTTGCTACCCCTACACCATGACGCACGCCGCGATTCCGGCCGCAGAGAAGGCGCGAATCGGCATCACGGACGACTTGGTGCGCCTGTCGGTCGGAATCGAAGACATCGACGACTTGATCGCGGACTTGGAGCAGGCACTCGGCTGACACCGGCGTCTTCGCCGTGGAGTCAGGCGATATCGAGCACGATCTTGCCGGTGGCTTTGCCCGACTCCGAAAGCTGGTGGGCAAGCACTATGTCGTCAAGCGCAAAGCGATGTCCCAACACCGGGCGAAGGGCCCCTGCCAGGACACAGTCTGTAACGGCATGCAGTCGCGCCAGCGTTGGCCGGCCGATCACAACACGCGTTTTGCGACGACCCGGCCAGAGCGCAGCCAGTAGTGTCCGCGGCGAGGGGACAACGGCTACGAAAACTCCACGCGGTGTCAAACGGTGCAGCAAGCGCCGCCGTGGGTAGACGCCGACGCAATCGACGATCACGTCGTATTTCTCATCGCCTTCCAGTGGATCGGTGTGCCTGTAGTCGATCACACGCGTGCACCCGAGCGATCTGATCAGGTCGAGGTGACGGCTGCTGCAGACGCCGACCACATGGCTACCCACATGCTTGGCCAACTGAACGAGCATCGTTCCAACGCCACCGGAAGCACCCAATACGAGCAGCTTGTGGCCAGCCTCGAGGCGACCCAATTCGTGCACCGACATCCAGGCTGCGACACCTGCGATCGGCAGCGTGGCTGCCTCCGCCATGGAAAGTGCTGCTGGAATCGGTATCAACGCGTTCGTCGAGGCTGCGAGATACTCGGCGTAGGCCCCGGTTTTTCCGGTCGATGGATCGACCGCACCGAAGACGCGCGCGCCGGTCCCAACCTCCTCACCCGCAAACTCGAAACCGAGTTGGGAGGGGAACTTCAGACGCAAGACGGGCCAGGTCTTTCCGGCGCGCAACTTCCAGTCGACAGGGTTCACACCTGCGGCATGCACGCGAATTAACGACTCACCGGCACCCGCTACCGGCATCGGGAGGTTCGCAACGCACATCACATCCGAGCGGCCGTAACGACGGACGACCACTGCGCGCATCACGCTTGTCTGGCTCTGAGCAACGTTCGCGCATGCAGCAACACAAACACCCAAATCAAAAGTGCGATCAGACTCGCCAGCCATGGGGCTTGCAGCGTGAGCAGCGCCGCATCGTAAAAGCCGTGCAGGATCATCGATGCCGACAACGAGACCGCGATCACAACGACGCGCTGACGAAGAGTCCAGTTGGAGAGAATTGCATAGGCCGCACCAATTCCCCAGACGGCAGAGAACAGCGAGTGGATCAACGGCGATGTGAATGCGCGTGCGAGCTGCTCGTACCATTCAAGGCTGGGCGCATAGACGAAGTTCTCGGCGGCGGCGAAACCGATCCCAACCGTTGATGCGTAGACCAGGCCGTCGACCGGTTCATCGAACCAGCGCAGCCGGAACAAGACCAGCGCAGCCAGCGTGAACTTCACCCCTTCCTCGATTGGACCGACAACTCCCAGACAAAACAGGGTCAACTCGCGAGGCGTCCCTTCCGGACCGGAGGGGAGGCCGATCAGGGGCATCACGCGATAGAGCAGCCAGGCTGGCACGACCGCCAGAGCACCGAGTAGAAGCCCCAGAAACAGCACGCGCCGCGGTTCGGGTCGCAGTGAGTCTTTTAGATCGAAGTAAAGCAACCAAAACAACGCGCCGCCGGCGATGGGGCCGGCGGCGCGCAACAACAACGTAGCTTGTTCGTCGATCACGGCACCGAGTTCAGTGTTTGACCAGATACTTGCGCATGCCGTCGACGCTGGCGGTCATGGTGTCCTGGCCTTCGTCCCAATCGGCAGGGCAGACCTGATCGCCATTGGCGGCGACGAACTGGAATCCCTTCAGCGTTCGCAGCGCTTCCTTGGCGGATCGTCCGACCGGCAGGAAGTTGGTGACCTGATGAACCACGACCCCTTCGGGGTTGATCAGATACGACGTTCGCAAGGCGACGCTGTCGTTGAGCAGCGTGTCGTAGTCGCGGGCCATCGTTTTGTTCAAGTCGGCGAGCAATGGATAGTTGAGCTTGCCGCCCAATCCACCCGCCTCCTTGCCGGTCTCGACCCACGCCTTGTGCACGAACTTGCTGTCGACGGAAACACCGAACACCTGGCAGTTGCGCTCCGCGAACTGTGGCGCGTGCTCGTGGAAGCTGAGTACCTCGGTGGGGCAGACGAACGTGAAATCGAGCGGATAGAACAGCAGGTAGACCCACTTACCCTTGTAGTCTGCAATGTTGAACGACTTGAATTCACCGTTGTGGTAACCGTCGAGCGTGAAGCTCGGGGCGGGCTTGCCGACCAGGCTCATATCGTTTCTCCTGAGATAGACCTCGATGCAGCGTTTTGGGGGATGGCTCGAGAACGTCGCGGGAATAATAGCCACACCCCAGCAGGCGGCAAACTGCCGGCGATCGCCTAAGGAAGCGCCTGGATCGGGTTGACGCTGATCGCTTGGCGCCGGGCGGCTTGCGGGTCGCTGGTGGGGGGCAAGCAGGCCCCGTGCTCGCAGACGAAAGCCCGCGCAAGAGAGGCCTCGGTCGACTGTCCCACCAGCCATGGAACGCTCTCGGCCTGCTTCCCAGCGATCACGGATACGTTGGGTTGGAATCCTTGCCGCACCGCTCCAATCAGCTCTCGAGTGAGTGGGTCCGTGAGTTGGCCGAGGACTGCGACCGACTTGGAGCGATCGAGCCGATAGTCCAGCGCGTGGAGCAACTGCGCGAAAGCCGTCGGCGCGCGCTGGATCGTGTGTGGCGTTGACGACAACAACGCGTCGGCGCGATCCAAGAAAGCTGCGTCGCCTGTCATCGCTGCGAGCCGCTGGAGATTGAGCGCGCTGACCGAGCGACCGGCCGGCACCACGCCGTCGTAACTCTCGAAGCGACGAAGCGGTAGCAACAGATCGCTGCCGTCACTGAAGCGATAGTCACGTTTGTCGCTGTCGAAGAACGTGTTGTCTTGTATCGACTGTAGGGCAGTCGCTACGTCCACCCATCGTTTGTCGAAGTCGGCCTCGTGCAGGTCGAGCAGCGCCTGGATCAGGAACGCGTAGTCATCGACAAACCCCGGGATGCGCGCTTCGCCGTCACGCCAGCGGTGCAAGAGCCGGCCATCGTCCTTTCGTAGCGTGGCGAGCACGAATGTCGCAGCCCGCTGCGCCGCCTGCAAATAGCGCGGTTCTTGCAGCGCCCATGATGCCCGCGCCAACGCGCCGATCATCAAGCCGTTCCAGTCGGTGAGGATCTTGTCATCCAGGTGTGGTCGAACACGCTGCGAGCGGTGCTGGAGTGCGAGTGCCTGCGCCTGATGCAGCGCTGTGCTGCGATCAGCTCGTGAGTGACCCGGCTGCAACGTGAGGATCGTGCTGTTGTGTTCGAAGTTGCCGTGAACCGAAACGCCAAAAGTTGCTGCAAAGTCAGCGTAGCCTGGGCCCAACAGCAACTTCAATTCGTCGGCGGTCCAGATGTAGAACTTTCCCTCTTCGCCTTCACTGTCGGCATCCTCGGCCGAATAGAACGCACCCTCTTTGTGAGTCATGTCACGCAACACGTAGTCGAGCGTCTCGCGCACGACCAAGGCGTACTCGGCATGATTGGTCAACTGCCATGCCTCTAGATAGGCGAGTGCCAGCGACGCTTGGTCGTAGAGCATTTTCTCGAAGTGCGGCACGAGCCACTCGGCATCGACGCTGTAGCGCGCGAAGCCACCGCCGAGGTGATCGTAGATCCCGCCTCGAGCCATGGCATCGAGCGTGGTACGCACCATCGCCAGCAGCGGCATCGAGTCGCTGCGACGGTGCAGCCGAAGCAGCGCACGCAAGTCGGCTGCTTGAGGGAATTTCGGGGCGCCGCGAAAACCACCATGAATCGGATCGAACCGTTCGCGCCACTGCTGCGCCAGCGCCAGGAATATCTGGTCGTCCAGCGTTCCGATTCCCGGCTTCGACGCGGCCTTTGTCATCGCCTGCATCAGCGCTTCGCCCTGTGTCAGCACTTCGTTGCGATCGTCGCGCCAAATTTCGGCAATGCGCCGCAGGAGGGCTGCGAAACGATCGGGAGGAAAGTACGTTCCGCAAAAAAACGGCTTCCGGTCATGGGTCAGCCAGACCGACATCGGCCAGCCGCCATGCCCGGTCATTGCTTGCGTCGCCTCCATGTACAGCGCATCGATGTCGGGTCGCTCCTCACGATCGACCTTGATCGCGACGAAGTGTTGATTCAGCACCGCCGCGAGCGCCTCTGATTCGAACGACTCACGCTCCATCAC
>CAZAHQ010000050.1:0-12850 GCA_964484415.1 uncultured Acidobacteriota bacterium
GCTGTGCGCGCAGTGGTGTGAGCGACGGTACTGGCTTCCGCGCGCTTGCGGCCGGGTCCGTCGTTGGCGTCGTCACCACGTGTGAACTGCTGCAAGCCGCCAGTGACACGAGCAGGCTTGCGACGGTGGCGAATTGCAGGGGCCGGCGCGCAAGAGCGTTCATCGCAAAAGACCGGGACGCGAATCCAACGGAAACTCCCACAAAAACTCGCCGCCCAACGTGAAGGCTTGCAGCCGGCGATTGCCCGAGTCGAGCACCAGCACGCGATCGCGCGCATCGACGTAGATCCCTTCGGGGTTGATCAACGCGCCGCGCGCGGTGCCGTGCGCACCCCAAGCGTTGCGTGGTCGGCCCTGCGGGTCGAAGCGCTGAACGAGCGCGGTGCCGCGATCGACGACAAGCACAGTACCGTCGCTGGCAACGGCGATACCGGTGGGTGCCAAGAATTCGCCCGGTTGGGACCCGCGCGTTCCCCAGGCGGCGAGCCATCGGCCGTTCGAGTCGAAGCGCTGCACGCGAGATTGCCCCGCATCGAGTACGAGAACGGTGTCGTTGGTGCGGTCGAACGCCAATCCGACGGGCTGTCGAAACTCACTCGACTCGTTCCCGAATCGGCCCCATGCGCGCAAGAGACGCCAGCGACCGTCCAGCATCACCACGCGACGTGAGACCACGTCGAGCATCACCAGATCGCCTTGCGTGGTGCGGACCATCGCGCCGGGTTCGAGCGTTTTGGGTGTGATCTCCCAGTTTCCAGGATCGACATTGAGTGCTTCGGGATCGGCCAGATCGAGCAGCTTGATGAAGCGGGTGGCGACGCTATCGAAGCGCGTTGGATCTTGCGTCGAAGGCACCAAACGAACTTGCTGCAAGCGACGATTGCCGCTGTCGCTCACCAGCAGCGTGCCGGTGGTGCGTTCGAAGTCGAATCCGGCGGGGCGTACGAACTCGAGCGGTTCGTGCCCTGGGCTACCGACGCGAGCGAGCCACCGCGGTGGATCGTTGGCAACGTCGAGCACCATCAAGGCGCCAACCTCGGGCGAGCCGATCACGACATCGTTGCCACGCCCGCCGATCGTGTACCCCTCGCGTACTTCCGGCCGCGCACCGGTGGCGCTTGGCTCCACCAAATCGCGCGCGATCGAAACCACTTGGCAACGATTCTCCAGCGCCGAGCACAACACCAGCGCATCGCTTCCGGGGACTGCGGCGAGGTCGCTCGGCATTTCGATCGATGTCGGTGCCACCGCGTGATTCACGACCCAGTCGCCGGAGAACGAACCGGTGCCGTCGAATGCGAGCAAGCGACGTGTGCGCGGGTCGCTGACATACAGTTGGCGATTGATCAGCTCGATTCCGCCCGGCGACGCGAGCAAGCCGCCTCGGCGTCCGCTTCCTCCGAAGGACGAGACGAAGCGGCCCGCGCGATCGAACTTCTGTATGCGACTGTTCCCTTGATCGCTGACGAAGAAAGCACCCTCGGCATCGACCGCAACATCGACGGGATGATCGAACGCCCCCTCGTGATAACCGTTGCTCCAGACGTAGAACTGGAACACGCCGTGCAGATCGAACACGGAAATGCGATCGTTGAGTGAATCGCTGACGTACAGGCGCTCGGCAGTCACCGCCAAGCCGCGCGGCTCGTTGAACTCGCCGCTATCCGACCCGAACCGGCCGAACGCGCGCAACAAGGTTCCGCTCGCGTTGAATACCTGGATGCGGTGGTTGCCGGTATCGGCCACGTACACGGTGCCGTCCGCGCCTACCGCAATGCCGCGCGGGTTGTCGAACTGCGCGTCGTCATGCCCGAACGAACCCCATCGTCGCAGCAGCTTGCCCTGAAGCGTGAACACGGAGACCCGCGCACCGAGCGCTTCACAAACGTAGATCGAGCCGTCCCGCGAGACCGCCACCGCGGCCGGTTCCTGCAGCGACTCGATCAGCTTCGGTGTCGATGCCTGCTTGCCGACTGGAGCTGTGCTGGGTGCGGCATTCATCAAGCCTGCCGCCGCGATCAGACCGACGGCAAGCGACCGCACCGCGAGCACGTTCGCAACCCTGGCACCCAATAGACCGGCGATGAATCGTGCGCGATCGGAATCGACCACGGCGCCCCGACCCGCAGCGTACCTGCTGTTGTCTAGGGGCAGCTCGTGAGCGAGGTATCGCGCGACGTGCCGGTGCTGAGGTTGCCGTACGTACCGACGCATGAGCCCCCACCATCGGCGCGGACCACGTAGTAAAAGCCGTCACCGAGCGGAGGAGTCGAGCCGTCGGTGGCCGAGGTCGTTGCGCCGTTGGCACTGTGACACGTGTCGTCGGTAAATCCATTGATCGCGCTCAGTGAGCCGCGAATTTCGTCGTAGGTGATGCCGCTGCCGCTCATTTCGTTTTGAGAAGCCCAACTGTCGGTCGATGTCGGCTTTCCGGTCACGGTTTGCCCCGAAACTTCGACCGGCTTCCACAGCAACGCCGCGCTGGCAGTGTTGCAGTCGAGGCGATTGATCAGACCATCGGCGTCGCTGTCGGTGTTGTCGTTCGTTCCGGCATTGTTGACCGGCTTGGGAAAGGCCAACGCGAAGTTGGTGGAGTTTTCCTTGGCGACGCAGTTGAATGTCCCGCGTGTCACGGTCTTGCCGAATTTCATACCGGTCGATGCCGCGGCCGGCGTTCCGAAGTTACCGTCGCAGCCGTTGCCGATCGGTGGCGCGTTGGTATCGCCCGAGTGAAGGGCATTCGCGCCGCCGGGGCAGTTGGCGACGGTGCAACTGAAATTCCCCCAAGCCACGCAGTCGTAGAGTTGCCCGCCGGTTGCATCCTTGAAGCAAGCGCGACCGCCACCAGCCGGCAAGGCGACACGCCCAACCTCGCCATCGACGATTCGATCGAACGCGAAGCTGAACAGATTCTTGGCGGCCTGCGTGCCGATTACGATGGCGGGGCACGCAGGGTAGGCACATCCCACGCCGCCGCCGGCGGTGACGTTGGCGGTGAATTGGCCGAAGTTGCCGAGGATGTTGCCGTCTTTGTCCTCGACGCGGATGACGGTACCCGAGACCAGCGTTTGACCCTGCGCTGTCATGCGCAGCATCACGTACTGGGCGCGTTGATCGGGTGTGAGGCTGGGGTTGAGTCCGTCGGCTGGTGGACCGACGAAAACCTCTTGGATCACCATGAAGTGCTTGGCCGCGAACGCGGACGACGCACCCAAGACAAGGACCATCACGAGCGCGGTGAGCATCACGCCACGAACGCGTGCCCGCGTTGCCACTGTCGTACCGATCATCATTGCGAATCTCCGCTCGAGGGCTTCCCGCCCGATGAGTGTCCCAGCCGCGATAAGGTACGCCTGATCGAAATCGCGAACGCACGCCGGCCGACAGTTTGTTGTGATTAGGAACGGCGTTCCCTCCGCTTGATACGTCGTGGCGACTGTGACCAGCGACTCACAGGGTCGTACTACCGGAGGCGATGAGTGCGCGTCGGTCGTCCCGATCGATCGTCTCGCGAACCTCTCGAGTTGTTCCGCTGCGGAACAGTTTGGTGTGTGCGGAGCGCAATCGGCCTCGTCTCGCGAGAGCGAGCGCAGAACGGCCGATAAAAGCGGCTCTCGCCGATTGCATGCCCTCCACCACGGCGCTAGATCACCCTCGAGGGCCAACATCAGTGCAGGGTTTCGTGTTCCTGGCGACCAGTTTCGTGCTCGTCGGGTCCGTGATCGGACTCTGCGTTTTGCTATTCGTGCATCGCGGCATGAAGCAATTTTCGGAAGCGCGGTTCGAGCGACGACTCGTGCGATACACCGAGCTGATCTCACGGCTTCGAGTGGCCAGCAGCGTCGATATCGATTCGCTCGTTGCCGAACTACGAACGGTGCATGACGGCACGCTGCAGGAAGCGATCATCGACTCGGGGCGCCACGGTGCTTCCGAGCAGAGTTCCCGCGAGCTGACGCGGCTCTACGAGATCCTCGGTATCGCAGCACGCTACATCGACCAACTCGAGCACTCTTCCTCCTGGGAGCAACGGGCCCTCGCTGCCGAGCGGCTGGGGCACATCGGCTCGGCAGCGGCGGTGCCGGCCCTGCTGCGTGTGGTTCGCGATGTTCGAGACGAAGACGACGACGTTCGTGGCGCGGCACTTCGCGCTCTGGGGCGGATCGGCGATCCGCTGGCGTTGCCGCCGTTGATCGAGGCGCTGGGAGCGGCGGAAGCATCGCTTCCTCCACGCATCGCCGAGATCATCATCAAGTTCGGCGAAACAGCCGTGCGGCCGTTGATCGATGAGTTGCGAAATCTCGAAAGCGACACGCGCCGGATGTGGGCGGCCGATATGCTTGGACGGATCGCCGATCCGCGCGCGGCCACGCCATTGATCGACTCGCTCGGAGACGTGAATCCGGAGGTGCGCGCCAAGGCGGCGGCGGGCCTTGGAACACTGCGCGATGCGCGCGCGGTGGATCGTTTGCTCGAGTTGTTGCTCTCCGACCCGATTCCGTTCGTGCGTACGCGTGTGGCACACGCACTCGGCAACATCGGTCATCCGCGCGTGATCGATCACTTGGTGCACGGGCTGGGCGACGCGGAATGGTGGGTGCGCATCCGCGCGGTCGAGGCGCTCGAACAATTGGGAGGATCGGCAGCGGGAGCGCTGCTGGTGGCATTGGAGGACGAGGACGCCGAAGTGCGGCGACGCGCAGGGATGGCGCTCGAGCGTACCGGCTACGTGCAGGGATGCCTGGAGACGATCGAGGCCGAAGGGTTTCGCGCCGATGTCTTCAAGGTTCTTCAACTGATCGGAAAGTCTGGCGCCACAGAATTGTTGTTCGAGAAGCTCCCCAGCAGCTCAGGGAAAACGCAGGAGCTGTTGGTGAGAATCGTTGGCGATATCGGCGACGTGACTGCGGCACCCTTGCTGCTACCGCTGCTGGCTCAATACGAAGATCCGAGGCTTCGGTCCCGCGCGGTCGAGGCACTCGGCAAGCTCTCGTTTCGTGCTGCGATACCGCAGATCGTCGAATGTCTGAGCGACGACGATGAGTGGGTGCGTGCCGCCGCCGTTACAGCGCTCGCCGCGTTTCCACCCGTCGACCAGGTCGATCGGTTGTTGCGCCTGTTGCGCGATCCGCGACCGCCCACGCGCCGCGCAGCCTGCGCCGTGCTTGCGTCGCTTGGAGATGCGGGCCAGTTCGGCGCCTTGGTCGAGTTGCTGACCGACCCCGCACCAGAAGTGCGAGCCGCCGCACTCGATGCACTCACCGCGCTGCAGGTACCCGAGGTCGCAGACTCTGTGCAAAGAGCGCTCTTCGACTTCGATGCAGCGGTTCGTCGCGCTGCGGCAAGAGCCCTCGTCGCTGTCGGCTGCGCCGACTCTGTCGGAGATTTGCTGCGCGCCGCTTGGCGCGACGGCGAGAACCTGCTCGACCCTACTGTTGCGGCACTCTGCCGCTGGCACGCGGGAAACTTTGACGAGTTGATCGCGCGCGCGCTGGAACCACCCTCTCGCGGACAGACCGTCGTGCTGCTGGAAGTCGCCACGCGCATGACCGGCCCTGGGCGCTTTCGCTTCGTGCTTGGCCACGTGCAGGACAGCGATCCGGTCGTTCGCCAACGAGCGGTGTTGGCGCTGCGTGCCTTCCGGCGCGCCGACGCACGACGCGCGCTCGCTCTTGCCCTCGAGGATCCCAACCCGACGACGCGCGAGACCGCTGCGGTCGTGATCGGCTTGCTGGGTGGAACCGAGTTGTGTCAAGCGGTCGAACGGCGTGCGGTCGATCCTTACGCCGGCGTGCGCTGGCGTGCGGCACTTGCGTTGGGGCTTACCAACGACGAGGTGTTCCGACCCACGCTCAAGATGCTGTGTCGCGATGTCATGCCGCAAGTACGCGCCGCCGCGGCGATGGCACTCGCACTCGCCGATGACCCGGCGCTTTTGAGCGAACTCAAAGAGTGCTGCCACGATGCCGAACTGTGCGAGGCGGCGCGCGCGATGTTCGTGTCGGACAACGAGGATCCACTCGTCGCGCGAGTGGTGAGTGAGGCGACCAAGCAAAATCGCCTCGAGCCACATCTGTTTCTTGGCGGCAGCCGATTCGCGCTCGAGAAAGAGATGGCCCAGCGCGCGCGTACGGCACTGGGCACCGATGAGCGGGCGCGTGCTGTCGAGATTTGTGCCGTGGTGGCGACCGGCCAGTCGTACACCACCGCACTCACCATCCTCAGAAACGACCCTTCGCATGAGGTTCGGCTACGCGCCCTCGACCTCTTGCTCGTCAACCGGCAGGATGCCGAGGTGGCGGGCGTCATTGGAAGCGTCTTGGTCGATCCGCATCCGGAGGTACGCGTTCACGCCGCTCGAACTCTTGGGCGGCTCGAGTTTCCGGAGGCGCTGGAAGCGCTCATCCATGTGCTTGACACCACCGACCGCGATCTGCGGGATGCGGTCACCAGCTCGCTACTGGTCCATCTCAAACGTGATCGTGAGCACGCCGAAGCGCTGATGCGCGAGATCCCGGTCTCGCGCACGCGCAAGCTCGGATTGGTGTGGCTGTTCGGCAAACACCGCAGTGGTGGGGCGCTGCGACAACTGCTGCGCTATCTGGCCGACGAGGAGTCCGATGTTCGAGCGGCGGCGGTGGGGGCGTTGGCCAAGTTTCCGCTGGGCAAGGTTGCCAAGTTCATCGCGCGCGCACTTGCCGATCCGAATGTGCGGGTCCGGGCTGCAGCGGTCAACGCACTTGGCCGCACGCAGGGCGATCTGTGGGTGACAGAGCTGGAGAAGATGCTGAACGATCCCGACACCTTCGTGCGGCGGCGTGCGGCGCTGGCGTTGCTACGCATCGACGCCCGCGTCACCGACCTGTTTGTCGAGACTCCTTCTTGCGCGCCCGATGAGCTGCGGCCGGTGTGGGTTGCGGGCGGTGCACTGCGCGGAACTCAAACGGCACGGCAGGTGTTGGACTGTCCCGGCGCGGCGGACTTTCTTGGTGAGTTGCTGCCGTTGTCGGAGGTCGAGGCGATCCTGCGCGGGTCCTCGAATGCCCAACAGCGTCGGGCCGCGCTGCGCGCACTGCAAGTGCTCGCACCAGAACGTGTCGATGAGGCGGCGGCGGCGCTTCGTTTCGATCCTGATCCCGCGTTGCGTGAGGAAGCGGCGGCAGCCGTGGCGACGACGGTCCAGGCCTGACGTGTCATACCTGCTGCGGCTGTGCGATGCGATCGGGTTCTTGGTGGTGGTCTACCTGTTTGTCTATTGCAGCTTTCAACTGGCGTTCGTGGCGATCGGGTTTCGCCAAGTGCGCCGCAGGCTGCGCGGGCAGGCGTTCGAGGATCTCGACGTTGTCTTTGATTCGCCGTTCACCGCGCCGCTCTCGATCATCGTTCCCGCGTACAACGAGGAGACGACGATCGTCGAGTCGTTGGCGTCGCTGGCGCGGCTGCGATTTCCGCGGCTCGAGATCATCGTCGTCAATGACGGATCCAAGGATGGCACGTTGGCACGGATCATCGCGGCCTATGGCTTCCGCCGGATGGAGATCACCTACGACGATCGGATCACCACGCGGCCGGTTCGCGGAACCTACGAGAAGCGTGACGGATTGCCGCCGGGAATCGTGCGCTGGGTGCTGATCGACAAGGTCAACGGAGGCAAGGCCGATGCTCTGAACGCAGGGATCAACGCCTCGACCTGCCCAATGTTCGTTTCGGTCGACGCCGATTCGATCCTCGACGAGCAGGCGCTGTTGAAGTCGTTTCAGGTGATGCTGCGCGACGATCGGGTGGTTGCGATCGGCGGACAGGTCGGTGCCGTCAACGGCTGCACCGTGAGCGATGGTCGCGTGCGCACGCTCGGCCTCCCTGCTTCGTGGATCGCACGGCTGCAACTGGTGGAGTATCTGCGTTCGTTTACGCTTGGCCGCACAGCGCTCGACGAACTCGACGCCAACTTGATCATCTCCGGCGTATTCGGGATCTTCCGCAAGGACATCGTGGTCAGCGCCGGTGGTTACCTCACCCGCTCAACGACGCGCAAACTGCTGCACGAGTATGTCGGAGAGGGGCGCGACACTGTTTGTGAGGACATGGAGATCGTGGTGCGGATCCAACGCTTCATCCGCGACAAGGGACTGAATCTGCGTGTGGCGTACACACCACATCCGCTGTGCTGGACCGAGGTGCCGGAACAGTGGGCAAGCCTCGCCAAGCAACGCAATCGTTGGATGCGGGGGCTGATCGAGACGCTGATTTACCATCGCTCGCTGCTATTCAATCGGCGACAGGGGGTGATCGGCTGGTTCGCGTTCCCATACTTCGTGCTGTTCGAAGGCCTCAGTGCGCCGGTCGAGTTCTGCGGCTATCTCCTGCTGCCGATGTTCTGGGCCTGCGGCCTGTTGAGCCCCGAGTACCTAGCGTGGTTTCTGATGATCTCGATTGCGTACGGCACGCTGGTCTCTGTGTCGGCTGTCGCAGCGAGCACCTGGCTGGAGCGCACTAGCCCTGGGCAGCGCCGCTACGGTTCGTTGCTTGGTTACGGCAACGGACGCGAACTCGTCACGATGCTCGGGTGTGCCTTGATCGAGAACTTCGGGTATCGGCAGTACACGCTGTGGATGCGGATGCGTGGCGTATGGGATTGGTGGCGAGGCGCGAGCGGTTGGGACAAGTTCGAGCGCAAGGGTTTCAGCGCTGCGACGACCTCGACATCCTGACCATTGCCTGAAGACCGGCGGCCGCTAGTTGCCGCGCACTCGCAGTGAGAGTCGCAGTGTGTTGTCTCGATAACTCGACGGATCGACAGCGTCGGTGACCGGTAGGCCAGCCACGCTGGTCGCCCACGTGACGTAGATCGAGAGCCGTCGTCGCGCGCTGCTCCAGCCTGCGCCGATCGAGTAACCCCACGCGAATTGGCGCGCTGCGTCATCCACCGCCTGCCAGCCGGCGTTGAGATCGCACGACATGTCCCAGCGTGCGTTGCCTGCAAAGCTGGCACCGGCTGTGACGCCGGCGTATCGGTATCGCTCCGGGTTGAAGAAGCCCAGCGGCAAACTCTTGGAGTAACCGAAGCGTCGAGCCACAGCACCGCTGCGCAATCTCAGCGAGGTGATCGACCAACGATGTTCATACGCCAAGAGCGCGCTGTTTCGCGTCGATCCGGCAGAAAGTGACTGACGGCCCGCTCCACCGCGAACGACGTGCGCGCCGCTTTTGAACGTCCATGATCCGCTCAGGTCAAGCGCATCGATCGCCGTGCGCGACGCGAGCGCGCGGGGCGTGAAGTCGGCGTAAGCGCGTGACCACGTCGCACTCAGGTTGATTCGGCGCGCGACGGTGAGATCGACGCCGAGATTGCCTCCCCACGCGGGTTCACCGGCCACCTCGTTTGCGCGCGTGAGGCCTGCATTGAGCGACGCGTGGCCGCCGAGCGGCATCGCGCCGGAGGCTCTCGCGAGCGAAAGATCGGCTTGGGTTGTGTCCAGCTCGAGTGAGCGCGCGGTCCAGCCGAGCTGGACGTACCCCTCGCCGGCCGGCACACGTATCTGCGCGGTCGGGTCGACGTTGGTGAGACCATCGCTGGTGCTCGTTCGCACATACGACGAGTCGAGCCACGGTCCCTGAGTGTCGGTGAGATCGGCGAGAAGACGGAACGCGTCGTTGCGGGCGGGGTTGTCAACCTGGACCAAGGAGCGCAAGCGCTTGCGCGCCTCGCGCGGCTGCCCCGCTGCTGCCGCGAGTTGGGCCGAGAGTGTCGCTGCTTCGGGTTGCTCTTGTTTCTCGCGCGGCAGTGTTTCGAAACGATCACGGGCTCCGGCGGTGTCACCTTCCCACAGACTCAAACGCACGAGACCGAGCGTCGATTCGAGATCCATCGGGTCTTCGCGCAATACGGTTTCCCAGTCGGTGCGAGCCGTTTGGAAATCGCCGGCCCAACTCGAGATCCGTGCCCGCAATGCCATCGCTTCGCGATCGTCACGATGCCCCGCCAGCCAGCTCGAAAGGCGCTGCAGGCTCGCGTCGAGCTTTCCGCCCCACGCTAGATACAACGAAGAGTCCAGCACCGCGCGCCGATCGCCTTGTTGTACCCACGGCGTCAGCGTTCGCTCTGCGGCTGCGTACTCGTCCCCCCAAGCCTCCACCTGTGCGATCCGCAGTTGAGCTTCGTGTGCGCGGGCCGGATAGTGCGCTGCGAATGCTCGATATCCATCGAGCGCTTCCGTCAGCCGACCGGCCCAGCCGAGCGTTTCGGACCGCTCGAACAGCGCGGTCTCGTGCGTTGCGACGATTGCGAGCATCCCGTCGTACGCGACCAATGCCTCGGCGTAGTGCCCAGCGCTGCGTTCGGCGCGTGCGCGCTCCAGCAGCAAACCAAGATCGTCCGAGGCCATGCCGACTCTGGCGATGAGCAGCATCACGACAAGCACCAGTGAGCGAAGCGATGAGCACATGGTCGACCTCATGGCGCCGGCGGCAGCGGCGTTTCAGGCAACGCGGAAAGCGCGGATTGCAGGATCTCGAAGCTGAGCTTTCGGACTCGGTGATAGTGAGGCAGTTCCCAACCTGACCATGTGAACAGCGGCGGCAGCGCGAGCCTTCCTCCAACCACGTCGGGCAGCGTGCCTCGAACGGTTGCGTGTGCATCGCCGTCCAGATCGAAGTGCACCGCGACGGCACGAAAGCCGTCGGTTGTTGCGGTGCCGATCGCACCTGACGTGGCGCGCTCGCGATCCAGCACGACCTGATGTGAGCTCGGGTCGGTGACGTTGAGCAGCCCCCACGGTATCCGTGCCTCGATGAATCCAGGACCCGCCTGCCACTCGGCGCGCGAGTTGAACTCCGCTGCGGAACGATCCTGCGTCCCGCGCGTCAGCCAGCCGATCTCCTGTCGACGTTCGGGGTAAACGGTGCCGTCGCGACCGATTCGCCGGCGATTGCTTTCCGTCATCGGCATCACGAAGCGGCCATCATCGTTCTGCGCCGATCGAACGGGACGAGCGTAACGATGCGTGAACAGATCGTACGGATCGTCCACCAAGACGGTTGCCGTACCGCCCTGGAACTTCACGACGAACTCGAGCCCAGCGGTGCTGCGCAGGGGCAAACCGAACGGAAGCTGGTGATCGCCGAGTCGAGCGTCGATGGTGTCGAGTCCAATCAAGAACCCTTCGCGCGACCAGTCCACCGCGGCCCCGTCAAAGTAGAGGGCTAGGTGCAGCCAACCTTCATCGGCAAACAGCTTCAGCGACAACCCTGGCGATGATGCGTAGATCGGTCGATCGGTCCAGTCGTTGGATGCGCCGTCGATCAGTATCGCGGGGCCCGGATCGCCCGGATGAAACGCGATCAGTCCGTAGTTCTCCTCTGCGTCCATGGCGTTGTACCAAAGCGGCTTGCGCTCCGGCGGCAACTCGTACTCGATGACCAGCCAGTTGTGCTTGAACCACTCATCGATCCACGCAAACAGAATTCCGCCCGCGCAGCCCGTGTCGTGGATGTTGCGAAACAGCCGCGCGTTCTGTTCCCCCTGCTCGCGTTCGTTTTGCCCACCATGCGTCAACCCTTGCGGCTGCCAATGCGCAATCAGTCGCGAGCTGGGTACGCCAAACTCAGCAATCACCACCGGGTGTCGCGTGTGATGACGCACCAGATCGGCGAGATACGCACTGTAGTTGCTGCGACCCTGATGATCCTGGCCTTGGCTGTAGGTTGGGTCCAGGCCAATGAAGTCGGGGTAATAGGGATAGGCGTGGTAGCTGGCGAATAGACCGCCCGCGAACTGCGGCGCTGCGTCGAACTTTTCCATATCGAGCGCGATCGCATCGTTGTCGTACTCGCGCAGTTCGGCTTTCGATTCGACAGGCAGCTTCAGTCGTTGGCGCAACGCCAGCTCTTCGGCCTTGGTGGCCTCGGTTGGATGCCAGAGCGGATCGAGGGTCGGCCAGCTCGTGAACGCGGCGGGTCGTTGTGCGTTGTAACTGTCGTGCTCATAGCCGATCAACAACTCCAGCGCTTCGGCCATGAAGACCTCGGACGCATGTCCGCGACGCACGCTGACGAAGCGACCAGCCCAATCGGCCTCTCCGGGATGCCGCTTGTTGAATGCCAGAACGCTATCGGGCTCCCACTCGCGGCCAAGGATGTAAGCCAGCACCCAGCGCGATACGTCGGCGCGATACGCTCCCGAGGCGTGTCCGGGTCGCGGTTCGAGATTCGCGTGCCCGTGAATCAAATCGACCACATGCCGGATCTCGTCCGACCATGAACCCCACCACGCTGGCTCGCGGAAGTCGTCGTTTGGCGGCAACTCGGTCCACACTCCGTGGATCAGATAGAGCGGCTTCGCGGCGCTGTTGTTGTGCTCCAGCAGCGCTTCATAGAACTCAGGCGGGTGGATCGTGTAGACGCGCAGCGTGTTGACGCCTAGCTCGGCCATTTCGCGCAGCCACTGTGCGTAGGTTTGCTTGTCTGGGAACTGACTCGGGAACTTGCCCGGCAATGCGGCGCCGAGATTGATCCCTTTGATGAAGAACGGCCGCCATTTTCCGTGCTCATCAACGACCTCGATCACACGATCTCGAACTCGCGCGGTAAGCGATGCCAGGTCCGGCCGTGCCCGCGGGGCAAGTGGTTCGAGCGGAACCGGCAGTGTTGCCAGCGACGTCGCGATGTCGGCGCGATCGGGCGCGAGATCGTGCGCTGCCTGCAACGTGCGCTGCGCGTCGGCGAGTTGACCTCGGCGCATCTGACACAGACCAAGACCGTACATTGCATCGGCGTAGCGAGGGGCTGCCTCGATCGCGCGCCGGAACAAGCGTGCCGCCGTTTCGATGTTTCCATCGTGCAGCGCAACGAA
>CAZAHQ010000051.1:0-12775 GCA_964484415.1 uncultured Acidobacteriota bacterium
GATCCTCCAGGCCGGACAGAGCGTAGGCTGTGGTATCGCCGGCCCGGTCGGAGACCAAGACTCCGGTGATCCGGCGCTGAATGTCGCCCTGCCACTCGATGTACCCTTCGACCAGTCGATTCATCACGGCAGTCCCGCGTGTGTCGGTAAGCAACTCGGTGCGGATCCCGAGCAGCCCGCGGGAAGGAACCTGAAACTCGAGCCGCACACGACCTGAGCCGTGATTCACCATCTTCACCATTTTCCCTTTGCGCATCGCCATCTTTTCCATGATCACGCCCATGTATTGCTCAGGCAGATCGACCATGAACAGTTCCAGCGGCTCCTTCTTGGTGCCCCCTTCGGTGATGGTGAGCACCTCGGGATTGCTGACGCCCAATTCGAACCCCTCGCGTCGCATTTGCTCCACCAAGATCGCCAATTGGAGTTCTCCCCGGCCCATCACGCGAAACGCCTCGGTCGACTCCGTCGGTTCGAGTTTGATCGAGACGTTGGAGAGCAACTCTTTCTCGAGGCGGTCCTTGATGTTGCGCGATGTAACCCACTTCCCCTCGCGCCCTGCGAAAGGCGAGGTATTGACGCTGAACACCATCGAGAGTGTGGGCTCGTCGATATGCAGCGGCGGCAACGGCATCGGGGTGGTGGCTGAGGTCACGGTGTCGCCGATGTTGATCCCTTCGATCCCCGCAATCGCGACGATCTCGCCGCTTGGCGCGAGGCTGGTTTCGATCCGCTTGAGGCCGTCGAAGGTGTAAAGCTTCGTGATCTTGTTGGTGCGTGTCTCTCCCTTGGGTGACACGAAGGCGACCGTTTCGCCGAGCTTCATCTGACCATTGAAGATTCGCCCGATGCCGAGCCTTCCGAGGTAGTCGCTGTAGTCGAGGTTGGCGATCAAGGTTTGCAACACCCCTTCGGCGTCGCCGGCAGGTGGTGGAATCTGCTTGATCAGCGCTTCGAACAACGGCCTGAGATCGTGATCTTCGCCGGTGGCGGAGGTGCGGCAGACGCCGGTCTTGGCAATCGTGTAGAGCACTGGGAAATCGAGCTGGTCTTCGGTTGCGTCCAGATCGATGAACAGATCGTACAGCTCACTCAGCACTTCATCGGCGCGCGCGTCTTGGCGATCGATTTTGTTGACCACCACCACACAGGGAAGCTGCGCTTCGAGCGCTTTGCGAAGCACGTAGCGCGTTTGGGGCAACGGACCTTCGGAGGCATCGACCAATAGCATTACGCCATCGACGATCTTCAGGGCGCGTTCGACCTCGCCGCCGAAGTCGCTATGGCCCGGCGTATCGACGATGTTGATCTTGTAGTCGAGGTAATGAACAGCCGTGTTCTTGGCCAGGATCGTGATGCCGCGCTCGCGTTCGAGTTCGTTGGAGTCCATCACGCGGGTGGTGACTTCTTGATTGGCGCGAAACACGCCCGACTGGCGCAGCAAAGCGTCGACCAATGTGGTCTTGCCGTGGTCGACGTGCGCAATGATCGCGACGTTGCGGAGCTTCATGTGAGATCGCTTTCGAGGCTGGGCGCGGAACCGACTATCGGACCGGCAAAACGGGGGAGGATGTCACGGGAGCGGCGTTTGCGCCGCCCCCGTTGCGCGGATCAGCCCAACGCGGAGAGGGCGGCCCCTAACCGGGGGATCGCTGCTTGGATCTCGGCCACGCTGGCGGCCCCGACGCTCAATCGGAACCATCCACCGTCGTCCGGCACCCCGAACGCCTGAAACGGCACGATTCCCAGTTGGGCTGCTTCGAGCACGTAGCGCCGCACCTGGTCGTTGGTGGTCAAGATTTCGCCCTTGGGTGTCTTGCGTCCGAACGGGTGGATCCGAGCGGTCAGGTAGATCGCGCCCATCGGGGGCATCGATTCGACCGGCAGACCCTGGGCCTTCAGCGCCTGAAAACCATCGTGAAGCGCGTGCAGCCGCTGTCCGATCCCTTCCAGGAAACGATCGAGATAGGCGCGGGTGGCGGTGGGATTGTCGAGCACGGCGACCGTCGCGACCTGTTCGGCGCGCGGTGCCCACGCGCCGACATGTCCGATCACCGCGGAGATACGATCGACAATATCGACCGGCCCGACGGCCCAGCCGACCCGCACACCGGTGGCAGCGAACGCTTTGCTGATTCCATCGACGAAGATCGTGTACCGCGCCATCTCGGGACGAATTCCCGGTGGCGTTACGTGCGGTACGCTACCGACCGTGAGCATCCAGTAGATGTGGTCATACATCACATAGACCGGCTTCTCGCCGCGTCGTTCGCGTGCGTGATTCTCTTCCAGGATCGCGTCACAAATTCCACGCAGGCTGTCGGGGTCGAGCGCGGTGCCGGTGGGGTTGAGCGGTGTGTTGAGGCAGACCAAACGCGCGCCGGGAAGCGCACGCGCCAGGTCATCGCGCGTCGGCAGGAACCGGTCTTCGGGGCGACAGGGTAACGGGACGCCAACCGCGCCGGTCATGTGGATGTAGTGATTGTTGTTCCACGATGGCAGCGGAAAGACCACGCGATCACCTGGATCAACGACCGCACGATAGATGCCGTAGATTACCGGACGAGCGCCACCGCAGATCAGCACCGACTCGAGCGGATACGATAGCCCCAAGTCGCGTGCATAAAACCGCTGTACCGCTTGACGCAACTCGAGCACGCCATCCGACGGCGGGTAGTTTGTCTCGCCGTTCTGCAACGCCGTGACGATGCCATCACGCAACGCCGCAGGTATCGGGAACTGCTTGGGATCGAAATCGCCGACGGTGAGATTGCAGATCTTCGCGCCGTCGCGAATCATGCCGCGGATATCGGCAGCGATCTTGAGGATCTCCGAGCCAACCAGGCCGCCTGCCATGGTCGAAACTCGCGCCGTCTTGGGGGCCGAGGAACGTGCAAATTCAGTGACGTCGATGGGGGTGTTCTGGGTGGCTGACATGGCCCGGAACTATGCCACACTCTGCGGCAATGAACACTTCGAATCGGTCATTTCCGGCCTCCCGGCTGCACGGTTTTGGAACCACGATATTCACTGAGATGACCGTTCTGGCGCAGAAATACAACGCCGTGAATCTGGGCCAAGGTTTTCCTGATTTCGATGGTCCGGATTGGCTGCTCGAGTCGGCGATACAGGCCATCCGCGACGGCCGCAATCAATACGCCCGGATGTTCGGACTTCCCGAACTCAACGCCGCGATTGCAGCGCACCAACGTCGGTTCTACGGATTGGACTACGACGGCGAAAGCGAGATCACCGTCTTCGCCGGCGCCACCGAGGCAATCTTCGCGACGATCCAGGCGCTGTGTGAACCCGGCGATGATGTCGTCGTCTTCGAGCCGTACTACGACTCCTATCGAGCCAGCCTGTCGATGGCGGGTGCGCGCGAGTCGATCGTCAGCCTGTACGCCCCGGCAATGACCTTCGATCCGGCAGCGTTGGAACGTGCGATCGGGCCACGTACACGCGCGATCTTGTTGAACTCGCCGCACAACCCCAGCGGCAAACTCTTCTCCCGTGACGAACTCGAGTTGATCGCGACCCTCTGTCGAAGGCACGACTTGATCGCGATCAGCGACGAGGTCTACGAACATCTGGTCTATGACGGCGAACACATACCGATCGCGACCCTCCCCGGGATGCGTGATCGGACCATCACCATCTCGTCCGCAGGCAAAACATTCAGCGTTACCGGCTGGAAGATCGGCTGGGCCTGCAGCAGCCCGGCGCTGACGCGCGGCTTGCGTACCGCGCATCAATTCATCACTTTTTGCAACGGCACGCCGTTTCAGGTCGCGGTCGCCGCGGCGCTGGGAGCCGACGATCGCTTCTATCGGGAATTGACCGTCCGCTATCGCGCTCGTCGCGATCGATTGTGCGCTGGGCTTCGCAGCGCAGGGCTCGACGTGTTGACGCCCGCGGGGGCGTACTTCGCGATTGCCGACATTCGCTCGATGGGCCTCTCCGACGGCGAGGAGTTTTGCCGGCAACTGCCGGCGCGACACGGTGTGGCGGCGATTCCTTGCAGTGCGTTTTACTCCACGCGCGAGCTGGGGTTGCCGTTGGTCCGGTTTGCGTTCTGCAAGACCGACGCCGTTCTGGACGCCGGCATCGCAAGGCTACAGGGGTTGAGACGATGAGGCTCGCCGCGCTGCAAACCGACATCGTGTGGGAGAGTCCAAAGGCCAATTTCGCGCGGCTGTCACCACTTGTCGCTCAGGCGGCAGGGGAAGGAGCCGAGTTGGTGGTGTTGCCCGAGATGTTCGCCTGCGGGTTTTCGATGAGAACGGCGACTGTCGCGGAGGAGTTCAACGGGCCAACCTGCGAGTTCTTGTTGCGAGCGGCGCAGGATCACAAGATCTGGATCTGCGGAACGATTCCCGAGCGAGCGCCCCAAAGCGGCGACCGTCGACCCTCCAACACGCTCGTCTTGGCGGCGCCAAACGGCGAGGCCAGGCGCTATCGGAAGCTGCATCCGTTCACCTTCGGAGGAGAGAATCAGCATTACGCGCCAGGCAACGAGGAACTGACGGTCGAGATCGCCGGAGTGCGATGCACGTTCTATATCTGCTACGACCTTCGGTTTGCCAACGAGTTTTGGTCGACAGCGCGCCTCACCGATCTGTACATCGTGCCTGCGAATTGGCCGGCGCAGCGTCGAGAGCATTGGCTCACACTCTTGAGTGCACGCGCGATCGAGAATCAGGCCTATGTCTGCGGGGTCAATCGGGTGGGCGAGGGGGGCGGACTGTCTTATGCAGGCGACAGCCGAATCATCGCGCCCGATGGAGCCGTCGTGGCGGGGGCCGGAACAGATACGGCGATGCTGTGGGCCGACGTGTCGGCCACGACGGTGGCGGCGTATCGCGCGAGTTTTCCCACTTTCCAGGATCGTCGCCATGTGGTCGACGGCGACTGATTGGCAGTCGGCTCAGACGGTCGGGCGGCGCGCGAACAGAAAACTGCGACCCATTTGTCGCACCTTGCGGTAACCGAAGGCGCGAAACACCCGTCCGGGGAAGATGCGCGCGACGCGGGTATCGACTCGCAACGCGTCGTGGCGCTCTGCGACGCGATAAACACCTGGGAGCAGTGGCAGCACTTTCTCGAGATGCAGTTTTCGCAGCAAGAAGCCGACGTCCATTCGCCAGCGTGCGACCCTTCCGCCGAAGAAGAAGCCATCCTCGCCCTTCCCCTGATACAGCGGCAGGATCACGAACCCGTCGGCCTTGGCCCGAATCTCACCACGCCAATCGCGGGCGAGAAGGTCCCCCTTCTGGACAGGGTGAATGTTGGCGAACCCCTTTTCCATCCGGAACTGGTGCTCGGGCTTGATCGGATGACGGTAGGTGACCTCCATCACGTGAGGCAGGCCGCGCCGCACTCGATTCAGCAAGTTGAAGGCGTTGGTCTGTTGTGGCAGCGCACCCTCTTCCACCAATCCGGCCGCGTGCAGGGCCAGCCAGAGGATCGCTTCCAAGCTGTCGATCGAGGCCGGGCTGTCGTGTTGGCCCCCCTCGACCCCCAGCGTCACGCAGCCGCGCTCGGTCATGTACTCGAGCAGTACTCCGTCGACCGCTTCCTCCAAACCCAAAATCACCGGCAACGGGAAATGTTTGGCGAACGCTCGGTGACGGAGTGTGTCGCCGATCAATACGAACGGGATGCCGTCCGCCGATGTGGTGTGAAGGTCGATGAAGTAGGTGGTTCCATTCGTACCGACCAACTCCTCGTCGATGAATGCCAGCAACTCTTTTTGCTCGATCCGTTCGTCGCCTTCATCAAACCCTGTACCGGCATCGCGGATCAACGCCAGACCCTCCGGGGTCCACAGGCGGTTGAGATCGCGCGTGAGATATCGCTGATGCTTCGAAAGGGCGCGCAGGTTGCCGACCACCGCGACGAACTCGCCGCACATTGTGAAGTCGCGGTCGGCCAAGCGCTGCAACACACGCCGCGCTGCCGCCACTCCGGCCGGTTCGTTACCATGAATCCCGGCACACACGACCAGTTTCGAGCCCGGTCGATCGCCGACCTGCCGTCCGATCAGTCGCGTGTATTCCTGTGTCGTGATCGATGAGCCCATCAGTGTGCCGGACATCCTCGCGTTCAGCCGTTGAGTTTCTGTTCGAGAAGTTCTCCCGCAATATTCATAAAAGTCTCCTCGGTCAGGATTCCGATCAGCCGCCCGTCTTGTACCACAGGCAAACATCCGATGCGGTAGCGCCTCATGATGGCGATCGCCTCCAAGGTCGGAGTGTGCGGCGAGACCGTGATCGGATCCTTCTTCATGATGTCCGACACCGCGACCGGCTCTTCGCTCTTGCCGAATCTACCGCTGGAAAGCAATCGAAGCACGGAGCGGTACGAAACCAATCCCACCAGCCGATGTTCGGTGTCCTCGACCGGTACATGCCGAATCCGTTCCCATTCCATCAGATTGGCCACGAGGTCGACCGGCTCATCCGGATGGACCGAGAAGATGTCCGTGATCATGTACTGTTCGACGCGCAGGTAGTTGCTCTTCCAACCACCCGCCTCGTCGAGGCGTGCACGCTCCCAATCGGCGACAGGGCGCCCCGTGTTCTGCCGCGCGATGGTGGCTGCAACCAGCGCGTTCAATCGTTCGCCGACCGTTCCTTGTTCTTTCATTCCGGCCAAAGAGTGCAGCAGCCAGCGCGACCCCGTGCGCATCGTATTGACCCGCTTCTCGACGATCCCGAGGTAACGAGCCACATCGGCATCATCGATTCCAGCGGCTTTCAAACCGGCCTCGGCCGCGGGAAGTAACTCGTCCATGATCAGTCGCTGCGCGCCGATCTCTTGGCCGCCGAACCAGGTTAGATGTGCAGCCAATCCGTCACGTGCCGCCGCGAAGAAGTTGGCCTGCGCCTGCTCGAAATCCATCAGGCGCGTGACGTCGTCGTAGCGGCGCGACAACTCGTTCATCAATCCCCACCAAAATGCACCGTTCGCCATTTCGTCGACGATGGTCGGCCCGGCCGGCATCACGCGATTCTCGATGCGCAGATGCGGTTTGCCGTCGAGTACGCCATAGCAGGCGCGCATCCAGCGATAGACCGTTCCGTTGTGCAAGCGCAGTGCTTTGAGCTTCGGCGCGTCGCCTTTGGCCAGCACCTCGAACGGATCCTCGTCCAGATCGGTACCGACCAACGTTCTGAAACGCGCGACGTCTTCCTTGTACAGTTCGAGCACCGACTCACGCACCCAGCGTGTGCCGAAGTTCACGCGCGGGATCGACTCTCGAAGATATTGCGCCGAACTACGGGTATCGACCGCTTGTTGGAACAGCGCGATCCGCGTTTCGGCCCAAAGTCGCTTGCCGAATAGAATCGGGGAGTTGGTGGCCACCGCTAGGCAAGGGGCAGCCAGCGCCTGGGAGAGGTTGTAGAGCTGGGCGAACTCGCTCGGAGCGACCTGATAGTGCACCTGGAAGCTGGCGTTGCAGGCTTCGACCATCACGGAGTCGTGCTTGACCATCAACTCGTCGAGCCCTTTGATCGAGAAGTCGTAGGCCGTGCCACGCAGCGCGGTGAGCGCGCGGTTGATCGCCTGATAGCGGGGACTCGGCACCATGTTTTCGAGTCCAAGATCGCTCTTCCGGATCGTCGGCAGAATCCCGATCAGGACCGGGAGAATTCCGATTTCGGACATCGCTTGGCGAGCGCCGTCGTAGAGCTGTAGCAGTTGCTGCTCCATGCGCGAGATGCCATCGCCGTGAAATACCTGCGGATCGGCATTCAGTTCCAAATTGAACATGCCAAGTTCGGTGGTGAAATGCGGATCGTTGAGCTGCTCGAGAACGCGCAGCGCGCCTGCCGTCGGGCGCCACTCACGGTCGATCAGGAACATCTCCTGTTCCGCGCCGATCCGCCGCGTACCCGTATCGAACATCCCCTCGGCCAGCATCTTCTCGAGCGCCTGCAGGTCGGTGAGCAGGCTGCGCATGAATTGGCGGCGGCTTTCGCCCTCGAGTTCTGCTTCGACCTTGTTGTGCTGTCCCATCGCTTCAGATCCACTCGGAGAGGTACTTCGGCGCGAGCGTTCGCCACAGCGGCCAATCGTGATGCGCGTTGGGCCCCCAATTGTCGAGCCGATGCGGAACACCTTTGGCGCCCAACAACCCCGCCAACCGCTCTGAATCGTGGATGTTCTCGGCGCGCCCCTCACCCGCAGCAAACAGCACGAAACGACGCTGGACCTTTTCTATCTGCTCGCCGTTGAGTTCTCGCAAGAAGTGCAGCGGCGACGAGTAATAAAGATCGAGCGTGGGGTCTCTCAACCGAAACACACGCTCGAGATCGAAGGTTCCAGACATGCAGAGTGCGCGATCGAAGACATCCGGGAATCGACACACCATGGCGGCCGCGTGAAACGCTCCCAAGGAAGCACCGCAAGCGATCACGGAAAGATCGAGACTGTGACAGTCTTGCTGAATAGCGGGGATCACCTCATGGCGAACCGCGTGCTGGTATTCGTTCTGAAGCCAGAGCCGGTGCTCGACCGAACCTTCCTCGAACAGCCACGCTTGTCCCGAAACGCTGTCGACCGAGTACAGCCGGATCTTCCCGCCGTCGATGAGATCGGACAGAGCATCGATCATGTGAAAGCGTTCGAGCTCTTCGGCGTCTCCACCCGCGGTCGGGAAGAACAGCACCGGCGCTCCTAACGTACCCCAGCGGACCAGGGTCAGCTCACGCTGCAAGCGCGGCGACTGCCATCGGAAGATCTGTTTCACGACGACCTCTCAGAGTCGGCGCGCCAGGCCTGAATGCGGGTCCAGAACAGGTCGGTGAATGTGTCGACCTCATGCTCAGGGAACAGCGCAGCCACCTTCTTGCGAACAGCCGCTCTGGCAATCTCGCTGCCGAAGAACTCCCATGCGATTTCATCCAGGTGGCTGAGGTGCTTGGCGCAGAACTCCTCGAAGCGATCGGCTTCCATCCGTTGGCGTGTAACTTTCGCCAACGCGGCGACCTTCTCGCGGAATGGGAGTTGCTGCAATCCGATCTCGTAATAGGGTTCCCAATCAAGGGTCTTACGCATCTTCTTCTTGGTCGCAGCCAGAAACAGCGACCATCGGATGTTCGATTTGACGATCCAAGGGAAGTGGTAGTGCAGCGACGTGACCTGCGAATCCGGACAGGGGTTCGCAAAGTCGATCGGATACCAAGTGCCGCCCTGACGCAAGGCTTCGCAGGAGTTGAAGTCCCACCCGAACATTCCATTGATGGTCAATGTCAGGTCGGCGAGCAGCGACCTGTCTTCGTCCGAGATGAAGTCGCGCGCCATGGTGTAGCGATCGTGCAGCGCTGCTCCCGGGTCGTACTTGACCCAGGTGGTCTGCGGTCCGAGTCCGATGCAGCGCACGAAGCAGTCGAACGGATGAACCGCTTTCTGGAGGTGCATCACAAGCTGCCCGCTCTGATCGTAGGCAGACCGTAGCGCCTCGCTGTTGTCGATCCGCGTTACGCCTTTCCAGGCCCCACCGTCATACGGTTTCATGAACAGTGGATACCCCAGCTCTTCGCCGATCTTGCCGAGATCGAACAACTTGGCGTATCGCTCCAAGGTCGGCTGCAGATCGGGATTCTCGGCGTACGCCTTGGGTGGCAGCATCCAGGTATCGGGGATCGGCAAGCCGAGCGTCATCATGGCGGTGTAAGTGGTGTGCTTTTCCATCGATTGCACCGACCAGGGGTTATTGAATACATACGTGCCGTTCATGATCACCGCCTTCTTGATCCACTCGCGGCTGGTGAAGTACCAGTGCGTGAGGCGGTCGATCACGACGTCGTACTTGACGTCCTGTTTCAGGTTGAATGGTTCGATCGTGACGCGCTCGATCTGGAAGTCGACGATGTCTCGTCCTACGGGGATCCTCAGATCGAGCCGGCGCACGATCTCCTCGTAGCAGATCGGCCAGCAAATGTCGGCTCCCAGCGAGAGGCCGATGTGGCGAGTGACTTTGGCCATAGCGATCCAAAAACCCCCTGGCTGATGCGAAACCTTACCGCATTGGAGCCGGGATTCTAGACGTATTTCTTGTCAAGTCAGCCATTGACCGCTCGCTCGTTCGAGGCAGAGCGCCGAGGGGTCGTTCTGGAAGGGTGTGGGACCGACCCCCGATCCCAAGGGCGTTCGATCGAGAGGGGAGCGCGAAGGGCGGGCTCAGAGAGGACGGCCGCGCCCTTACTCGTACACCAACCAGAGCGGCCCTGGGAACAGGTACGACATCCCTTCACGCAGCCGATCGCGCCAGTTCTCCCAGTTGTGCCCGTCGCGTGCCTCGACGTACTTGATCTCCATCCCGGTCGTCTGCAAGAGCGGCTCGAGTGTGCGGTTTTCGTAGATCAGTGATTCGTATTGTCCGCAGGCGACGAATAACCGTTCGGCTAGTCGGCGCGGATCGGACCGAAATTGGTTCACGAATTGGACGATCGGATCGAACAGCGGGCCGCGATGGTTATGCCGGCCGATGTCGGTGAACGCGAAGCTCCCCGAAAGGAGCATCAATCTGCCGAATGTCGAGGGGTACCGATAGGCAGCAGAGAGCGAGGCGACCGCGCCGAAACTGGCGCCCAGCAAGCCCCGCCCACGCGGCTCGGCGATCAGCGGATATCCACGCTCGAGCTTCGGGATCAGTTCCTCGGCGAGAAACCGGGCATGTCGTTCGTCGTTCGCGTACTCCTGCAACCGGTTTTGCGGGTTCTCGAACACCACCACCATTTCGGGTAGCTCGAGCCGGTGAATCAGGTTGTCGAGCACCGTCTTCATGGCAGTGAAGCGCAGGAAATCGCCCCCGTCGTGCACGATCAGCAGCGGGTACCGTCGCGTCTGCCGAAAGCGGGCGGGGAGATAAATCTGACAGTGGCGGGTGTGACCCAGTGCTTGACTCTTGATGATGAGTTCCTCAACAGTGCCGGGCCGGGACTCGCTGTCTGGATTGATCCACTCAGGGTTTTCGTACCCTTCGCCCGTTGCCACAGAGTTTGCGCCGAACGGATCGCGCGCCTTCTGCGGGTTCAGCGAGTCCTCGATCAACCGCGTGCGATCGCCGTGAGTGACCAGCAGCTTGTATTCGACGCGCGAGCGCGGCGGCAACTCCATCACGAGAAACCAAAGGTCTGTCTCCTCGATCCGGCGAAATTCCTGTTGCGTGGTGAGTCCGTAGATCCAGTGCTGCAATCGCACTTCATCGGCCGTTCCGCGCCAGACGAACGTAACCGTTGGGCCTTCGATCAACGGGAACGAGCGACCGGCCAAGAAGGCGTTGATCTTCTCCGGCGTGACAGGGCGCTCATGCTCGAGTCGATGTATCGCCAGGCGCTCGCTGTGTTGTGGCCCGGTATGCATCGCTTGCTTGGGGCTCACGCCGCTTCCTCCACGACCGTGCCCGCGGCGTCGAGGCGTCGCACACCGCTCGGACTTGACCAGACACCCTCTTCGAGAAACAACTGCGCGCCGTCATCGAGCGCTAGACAGCGCGCTGGTGCAAATCGACGAGCCATCAGGCTGACGCGCTCCTGGTCGTTCAACCGCAGGCGGCGATGCGCGTGAGGCAACGGCACGATGCCCGGCAAAACCCCCATCCCGCCCTCGAGCAGTTCTGCATTGCCCGGGCCTTGCGGAGGGTTGTCATGGAACAGGATGATGCGCTCGCTGCACGCCATCGCCCCTGCGGACCATGCGATCAGCGGCTTCTGCCCGAGTAGGTCCAGCACGCCGAAGAGTCTCAAGCGATTCGCGAGCACCGCCACATGCCCACCGGCGACCGCCAGCGCGCCAGAATCGCGCAACACCTGCGCGATCGACTCTCGTTCGCGCGCCACCAACTCACGTGTCGCTGTCGACCACTTCTGTTCGAACTCGCGATGCACTTTCTGACAGCGCGCGAGGTGTTCGGCGTCGAGCGCGCGGAGTGCGTCGATTGCACCGGCGCGCTGTTCGTCGATCAGCGCGGACGTTTCATGCCGTCCGTCCAACGCCCGCGCGGCTGCCAGCGCATGGGCGAGTCGGACCCGATACAGTTCCTGCACTTGCCGCAGCGTTTCTTGTCGCGCGTGCAGTGCGACCGACAGCTCACGATCGGCGTGAAAGATCCGTTCGGCGCGTTCGTACAAGCGCAGGTTGTAGGAACGTTCGTGCAAATGCTGGTGCAACTCCGCGTCGTCCGGTTCGCGTTCCTGCCAACCGGCCGTGATCGTCGCGATCTGACCCTCTACCTTCAGGCGGGTCACTGCTTCGATCAGCGTCGGTTTGAGGCGCTGAGGGCCTAATACGGCTGCGTTCATCGCTAGCGGGCCCGGACCTTCACCGTGTTACCGATATCGTCGAGCATGCTCCGCAAGGTGTCGTAATCGGGGTGGCGAAGCCGGACCCACGCGTTGGCCATGTACCCGGCCTCGACACTTTGGGTTGGCGTGCCCGCCGGGGGTAGGTGAGTGTCGATGACCCACTCGCGATAGGTTCGATCGAGCAGGTGCATCCCTTCGTAACCGGCGATCACGCCGTCGCGGTCGGGACGCAGATTGATGATGCCGGCGCTGAAGCGACGCGACGGCTGCGTTGCGATCTTTCCATTGCAAATCGCGTTGGCCCACTCGCGATACAGGTCGAAGTCGTTCGCAGCGCAGTAGAGGTCCCAACAACCGACACCGGCGGGGCGGCATCCGATCTCGGAGAACATCAAGCCGCGCGGCCCATAGAACCACTCCATATGCGAGGCGGAAGTTCCGATCCCGAGCGCTAGGATCAC